>NZ_JARVSV010000030.1:0-164366 GCF_030209025.1 Pseudomonas sp. MEJ086 | reverse complement strand
GAGCGTAAGGGCGGGATACCGCGCTGGTGGGCTGAAGCCCACCCTACCGGGGTTACCGGCGGCGAGGCGTGCTGCCTGTAGAGTGGGCTTCAGCCCACCAATCGACTGGCCGTCACGGCTGGCGGCAATCTGACGAGCGTAAGGGCGGGATACCGCGCTGGTGGGCTGAAGCCCACACTACCGGGGTTACCGGCGGCGAGGCGTGCTGCCTGTAGAGTGGACTTCAGTCCACAATCGACTGGCCGTTACGGTTGGCGGCAACCTCACAGAGGGTAAGGGCGGGATACCGCACTGGTGGGCTGAAGCCCACCCTACCGGGGTTACCGGCGGCGAGGCGTGCTGCCTGTAGAGTGGGCTTCAGCCCACCAATCGCCTGGCCGTTACGGTTGGCGTCAACCTCACAGAGGGTAAGGGCGGGATACCGCACTGGTGGGCTGAAGCCCACCCTACCGGGTTACCGGCCGCTAGGCAGCCAGTTGGCGACGGAGTTCGGCCAGGACCGGTGCGCTGTCCGGGCGTACGCCGCGCCACAGGTGGAAGGCTTCCACGGCCTGCTCGACCAGCATGCCGAGGCCGTCGAGGGTGCGTGCAGCACCCTGCTCCGCAGCCCAGCGATTGAAGGCGGTGGGGCCGGCGCCGTACATCATGTCGTAGCAGCAGGTGTGGCCCGGCTGGATAAGGCTGGCGGCGATCGGCGGCAGCGCGCCGGACAGGCTGGCGGAGGTGCCGTTGATGATCAGATCCACCGGCGCATCGATCCAGTCGAAACCACTGGCCACCACGGGACCAAGATCGCTGAACTGCCGGGCCAGGCGCTCGGCCTTTTCCACGGTGCGGTTGGCGATCACCAGAATCTGCGGCTGTTGTGCCAGGAACGGTTCGAGAATGCCGCGTACCGCGCCACCGGCACCGAGCAGCAGAATGCGCTTGCCGCGCAGGTCGATGCCGGCATTCACGGTCAGATCACGCACCAGACCGGCACCGTCGGTATTGTCACCGAGCAGACTGCCGTCATCGAGCTTCTTCAGGGTATTCACCGCACCGGCGCGGCGCGCGCGCTCGGTCAGGCTGTCGGCCAGGGCATAGGCCTGCTCCTTGAACGGCACGGTCACGTTACCGCCATGGCCTTCGGCGAAGAAGGCCCGGGCATAACCATCGAAATCCTCCAGCGGCGCCAGCAGCGTTTCGTAGCTCAACACCTGGCCAGTCTGCTCAGCGAACAGGCGGTGGATCAGCGGCGACTTGCTGTGGCCGATTGGGTTGCCGAATACACCGTAGCGATCCATGAAATTTCCGTTCGCAAAAGCCAAAGGCGGCAAGCCTGAAGCTTTTTGCGCAGACCTTCAAGCCTGGTTCTGGACGTTCAGCCAATCGCGGTCAGTCAGGAAATACTCGGTCAGGCGTGCTTCCTCGCTGCCAGGTTGCGCTTTCCAGTCATACCCCCAGCGCACCTGCGGTGGCAGCGACATGAGAATCGACTCGGTACGCCCGCCCGACTGCAAACCGAACAGGGTGCCGCGGTCATAGACCAGATTGAACTCCACGTAGCGGCCGCGACGATACTCCTGAAACTCGCGCTGTGCCGGGGTGAAGGGCATGGCCTTGCGGCGCTGCACGATGGGCAGGTAAGCCTCGATGTAGGCGTCGCCGATGGCGCGGATGAACGCGAAACAGGTGTCGAAATCCCACTCGTTGAGGTCATCGAAGAACAGCCCGCCGATGCCACGTGGTTCACCGCGGTGCTTGAGGTGGAAGTAGCGATCGCACCAGGCCTTGTAGCGCGGATAGACATCGGCGCCGAAAGGCGCACAGGCCTGCTCGGCAACCCGGTGCCAATGCACGCAGTCCTCTTCGTTGCCGTAATAGGGGGTCAGGTCGAAACCACCGCCGAACCACCAGACCGGCTCTTCGCCTTCCTTCTCGGCGCTGAAGAAACGCACGTTGGCGTGGGAAGTCGGCACATGGGGATTGTGCGGGTGGATCACCAGAGACACGCCAAGGGCCTGGAAGCCGCGCCCTGCCAACTCCGGGCGATGGGCACTGGCCGACGGCGGCAGGCTGTCGCCGAACACGTGGGAGAAATTCACCCCACCCTTCTCGATCACCGCGCCGTCGCCGATCACCCGCGTACGCCCGCCGCCGCCGCCCGGACGCTGCCAGGCGTCTTCGATGAAGTGGCCCTGGCCATCCTCGGCTTGCAGGGCAGTACAGATACGGTCTTGCAGGTCGAGCAGGTAGGCTTTGACGGCCTCGGTCTGGTTACTCACGGGGGCACCTTGTGTCACGTACGTCGGGTGAAATCGGCGGCCAGCATATCACCGGGTGTCGGCGCTCTGCAGTTGACGCGGGTCAACGGCAGATGCGACGTTCGACCGCTGAAGAAAAAACCGTTCAACGCCCTGGTGGATTCGGGGTCTATTGCACTCACCTTCATGCAGGAGCAAGACGATGGCCAAACGCATCCAGTTCAGTCGCCACGGTGGCCCCGAGGTACTCGAATACGTCGACTACCAGCCGGCCGCCCCTGGCCCCCACGAGGTGCGTGTGCACAACCAGGCCATCGGCCTGAACTTCATCGATACCTACTTCCGCAATGGCCTGTATGCGCCCCCTTCGCTGCCGTCCAGCCTGGGTACCGAGGGTGCCGGTTTCGTCGACGCGATCGGTTCCGAGGTGAAGGACTTCCAGGTGGGCGACCGCGTGGCCTACGCCACCGGCCCACTGGGCGGCTACAGCGAGCTGCATGTGCTGCCAGCGGAAAAGCTGGTCAAGCTGCCCGACGCCATCAGCTTCGAGCAAGCTGCAGCGGTGATGCTCAAGGGGCTGACCGTGCAGTACCTGCTGCGCCAGACCGCCGAACTGAAGAGCGGCGACATCGTTCTGTTCCACGCTGCCGCAGGGGGCGTCGGCTCGTTCGCCTGCCAATGGGCCAAGGCCCTGGGCGTCAAGCTGATCGGTACAGTGAGTTCGGCAAAGAAGGCCGAGCGTGCAATGCAACAGGGCGCCTGGGCGACCATCGACTACAGCCATGAAAACGTTGCCCAGCGCGTGCTGGAACTGACCGATGGCAAGAAATGCCCGGTGGTCTACGATGGCGTCGGCAAGGACACCTGGGAAACCTCTCTGGACTGCGTGGCGCCACGCGGCCTGCTGGTCAGCTTCGGCAATGCGTCCGGTGCGGTGACGGGAGTCAACCTGGGCATCCTCTCGCAGAAGGGCTCGCTGTACGTCACCCGCCCGACCCTGGCCAGCTACGCGGATACGCCGGAGCGCCTGCAAAAGATGGCTGACGAACTGTTCGGCATGATCGCCAAGGGCAAACTCGACGCCGAGATCGGCCAGCGTTATCCACTGAGCGAAGCGGCCACCGCACAGACCCTGCTGAGCGACCGGCAGACCACCGGCTCGACCATTCTGTTGCCCTGAGCGCCTGGCCATGGGATCCGTAGGGGTGGCATTGAATCGCTCCCTGCGCTCAGCTTCAGGGGCGCTCTGCGTCCCCTCGAGCGAGCGCTGATCGAGCCATCGGTGGGCTGAAGCGGATCGCCGCCCGGCCCACCCTACAGGGCATGTGGGCGTGGCATAGGGTGGGCTTCAGCCCACCAAATCCGACGGCCGACAGTATGGGAGCGAGCACGGCCGGTGGCTTTTAATCAGGCTGGCCTGCGCACGTCGCCGGTCACCAGGTCACGAATCACGCTGGGATTACGGCGCCCGCCCAGGGCGCCGCCCAGCACGGCGTCCAATTGCCTTGGAAAGTACTGCTCGACCCGTAGCCGCGAGCGCGCGGCAGGGCGGCCGGCGGGATTGGCGGAGGTCGACACCAGTGGTCCGGTCAGAGCACACAACTCGCGTACCCGCGGGTGGTCGCTGACGCGCAGGGCAACGCTGTCGTGCTCACCGGTGATCCACTCCGGCAGGCGATCCTGGTGTGGCACCAGCCAGGTATTCGGGCCGGGCCATGTGCTGGCCAGGCGGTCCTGCCAGATCTCGGGCAGATCCTCGAGCAGAAAGTCGAACTGGCGGATGTTGTCGGCCACCAGAATCAGCCCCTTGCGCACGGGCCGTTCCTTCAGCGCCAGCAGACGGTCCACCGCCATTTCATCCCAGGGATCGCAGCCAAGCCCCCAGACCGCTTCGGTCGGATAGGCGATGACGCCGCCGGCGCGTACCACACGCGCTGCCTGCTGAACCTGCCAACTGGTGATCATGGATATCTCCCCCGGAAAACACTGGCCGCAGTGTATTACGCCTTGCAGCCCACCCAAAGCCCGGCTTCGCAGGCAACCCGCCCATCCAGCTCGAGCTCGGTCAATGCGGCCAGTACTTCTGGCAGTGGCCAGCCGCTGGAGTGGGCAAGCGCTTCACTGCTGTGGGGCGCCGCATGCAACAGCGCCAACAGTGGATGGGCTGGCGCCTGCGGAGCCGTTTCGGTAACCACCGCATGCTCGGCAGCGGGCGCCTGCCAGCCGCGCAGGGCTTCGAGGATGTGGTCGATGCTTTCTACCAGCGTGGCACCGTCACGAATCAGCTGATGGCAGCCCTTGGCACCCGGATGATGAATGGAGCCGGGAATCGCATACACCTCGCGCCCCTGCTCCGCCGCGATACGTGCGGTGATCAGCGAGCCACTCGACGGGCTGGCCTCGACCACCAGCACGCCCAGGGACAGGCCACTGATGATTCGATTGCGGCGTGGAAAATTGCTCGCCTGGGGTGGCGAATCCAGCGGTAGTTCGGAGACCAGTGCCCCGCCACCGTCGATGATGTCCCGGGCCAGGCGTTTGTGGCGTGCCGGATACAGACACTGCAAACCCGTACCGAGCACAGCGACGGTGTGCCCGCCCACATCCAGCGCACCCTGATGCGCCGCCCCGTCGATGCCCAGCGCCAGCCCGCTGGTGATCACGAAACCACCGCGGGCCAGGCTGCGAGCGAAACGGTGCGCGGTATCCAGGCCCGGCTTAGACGCCCGGCGGCTGCCGACCATGGCCAATTGCGGGCGCTCGAGCAATGCCGGGTCACCGGCAACGAACAGTAGCGGTGGTGCGTCGGGGATTTCTGCCAGCAAAGCGGGATAGCGCGGGTCATCCCACATCAGCAGTTGCTGATCGGGCACCTGTAACCACTCCAGGCTAAGCCGCGCCCGCTCACGCACTTGAGCACTGCGCCGCGCGTCTGCACAGGCCAGCGGCAAGCCAAGAGAGCGCCAGGCACTGGCCGGCGCGCTGAGGGCGGCAGAGGCACTGTCGAAAGCACTGAGCAATTTGTGAAAACGCTTCGGCCCCAGCTCCGGCAGACAATGCAGGCGCAGGCGGGCTTCAAGTTCGGCGGGAGACAGCGAGAGCGACATGGCGGATCATCCTTGATCGTGGGCCTTATCGAATAGCACAAGCCCCGCGTTGGCGGGGCTTGTAGGTGTTACGGATTGCGTACCTTGTCCATCACCGCCAACTGCCGCGAGGCGTTGAGGATCAGTCCGTAGCTGAGCTTGTCGTAGGTGCGGAACACCATGAGCAGGCCGGCACGTTCATCAGGAATCTTCACCGACTCGCCGGTGACGCGATCACGCACGGTCTCGCCCGTCTTGTAGACGGCCAGTACGTTACCGATCTCCAGACCGTCACGGGCGCCCTTGTTCAGGGTGACCACGTCGAACTGGCCGATCTGGCTGACGCCACGCGGCACATCGAGAATCAGGCCCTTGATTTCGGTAGTCGGCTCGCTGGGCATGAACGTCGAGTTGATCGCCCGTTCCTCGGTGGGGAACAGGCGGTCGCCGTTGCGAACTTCCTGAGTGGTACGGGTCAGGTTGAGGGTACCCACGCCCTCTTCCTCGGCGACGATTTCGCCGCCACCGATGTCGTCGGCGTTGATGCCGAGAAATTCCTTGGTGTCCGGATCGGTGTAGGTCTTGCCCTGACGGAAGATGCCATACACCGGCTCGGCCGGGTCGAAGCTGCCACGGGCGTAGACGCGGTCACCCGCACCACTGACCACGCGCTCGGCATTGCCGGCGACGATGTAGGGTGCGCCCTGGAACTGTTCCGGGCTATCGACGATGCGGTTCTTGAGCAGGAAGCTGTTGATCGCTTCCAGCGGAATGGTCGGAATGGCTTCGGCCATCGGCGTGCTGCGAACCTTCGGCGACAGCTTGATGGTGCCGCGCGACTCGCCCCGGCCCAACATCAGGCGTGGTTGGCCGTCGATGTAGACCAGGCTCAACAGATCACCCGGGTAGATCAGGTGAGGGTTTTCCACCTGTGGGTTGGCATGCCAGATTTCCGGCCATTTCCAGGGCTGTCGCAGGAACTTGCCGGAAATATCCCAGAGGGTATCGCCCTTCACGACCGTGTAACGATCGGGGTGGCCTTCCTTGAGTTGCACCTCGGCGACTGCCAGACCGCTCGCGGCGACCAGCAGCAGGGCGAGTAGTGATTTCCTCATGCGGTGAATCCCTTTATTATGTGGCTTCGCGTGAAGCGCCCTAGCGCCGCGACAGAACCCAGTAAAACCGCGGCGTGAAGCCGTTTTTCGATGCTGCCGTCATCTTAGCAGCGGATTTTGAATTTATTCCACAAGTGCATCACAAACGCATATGGCGATTTTAAACATCCTCGAATTTCCCGATCCGCGCCTGCGTACCATCGCCAAACCGGTGGACGTGGTCGATGACGGCCTGCGTCAATTGATCGATGACATGTTCGAAACCATGTATGACGCCCCCGGTATCGGCCTCGCCGCGACCCAGGTGAATGTGCACAAGCGCGTGGTGGTCATGGACCTGTCCGAGGACAAGAGCGAGCCGCTGGTGTTCATCAACCCGGCCTTCGAATCGCTCACCGAGGAAATGGATCAGTACCAGGAAGGCTGCCTGTCGGTGCCCGGCTTCTACGAGAACGTCGACCGTCCGCAGAAGGTCAAGATCAATGCCCTGGACCGTGACGGCAAGCCGTTCGAGATGATCGCCGAAGGTCTGTTGGCCGTGTGCATCCAGCACGAATGCGATCACCTCAACGGCAAGCTGTTCGTCGACTACCTGTCTACGCTCAAGCGCGACCGCATCAAGAAGAAGCTGGAAAAGCAGCACCGCCAGCAGGTGTGACGCCACCCTCTGCAAAGGCTTGCCACGGCAAGCCTTTTCTTTTTCAGCTGCAGCGCCCAGCGCTCCCGAGCAACAGCGAGACACCATGACCGAAGCTCTGCGTATCGTATTCGCCGGCACCCCGGAATTCGCCGCCGCCCACCTCAAGGCGCTGCTCGACACGCCGCACCAGATCATCGCGGTGTACACCCAGCCGGATCGTCCGGCGGGCCGCGGACAGAAACTCATGCCCAGCCCGGTCAAGCAGCTTGCCCTGGAACACGACATTGCCGTGCTGCAGCCGCCGAGCCTGCGTGACGCCGCGGCGCAGGCGGAGCTCGCCGCGCTGGCGCCGGACCTGCTGGTGGTGGTCGCCTACGGGCTGATCCTGCCTCAGGTGGTGCTCGACATCCCGCGCTTCGGCTGCATCAACAGCCATGCGTCCCTGCTGCCTCGCTGGCGGGGTGCCGCGCCGATCCAGCGTGCGGTACAGGCTGGCGACGCAGAAAGTGGCGTCACCGTGATGCAGATGGAAGCGGGTCTGGATACCGGGCCGATGCTCCTCAAGGTGCGTACGCCAATCACTGCCGACGACACCGGCGGCAGCCTGCATGACCGGCTGGCCGAGCTCGGCCCGCCGGCAGTGGTCGACGCCATCGCCGGTCTGGCCAGTGGCACGCTGATGGGCGAAGTACAGGACGACGCCCAGGCCAACTACGCCCACAAGCTCAACAAGGACGAAGCGCGCCTCGACTGGAGCCGCACGGCCGATGAGCTGGAGCGACTGATCCGCGCCTTCAACCCCTGGCCGATCTGCCACAGCACCCTGAACGACGCGCCGCTCAAGGTGCTGGCCGCCCGCCTCGCTGACGGTCAGGGCCAGCCCGGCGAGATCCTCGCCGCCAGCAAGGACGGCCTGACCGTCGCCTGTGGCGCAAGCGCCCTGCTGCTTACCCGCCTGCAACTGCCTGGCGGCAAGGCGCTGAACTTCGCTGACCTGTACAACAGCCGCCGTGAGCAGTTCGCCGTCGGCACGGTGCTGGTATGAACCCCAGGCTGGCAGCCGCCCGCGCCCTGGCGGCGGTACTCGAAGGCAAGGCGTCGCTGGGTAGCAGCCTGCCGCCGCTGCTCGACAAGGTCGAGGCACGCGACCGTGGCCTCGCTCAGGACCTGGCCTTCGGCGCCGCGCGCTGGCAGCCACGTCTGGCGCTGATCGCCGACAAGCTGCTGCGCAAGCCTTTCAAGGATGGCGACCGCGACCTCGAAGCCCTGCTGCTGATTGGCCTCTACCAACTGTTCTACACACGCATTCCCGCCCACGCGGCCATCGGCGAGACGGTTGGCTGCGTCGACAAGCTGAAGAAGACCTCGGCCAAGGGCCTGCTCAATGCCGTGCTGCGCAACGCCCAGCGCGACAGCGAGAGCCTGATCAAAGAACTGGATCGCGACCCGGTGCTGCACACCGCTCATCCGCGCTGGCTGCAAAAACAGCTCAAGGCATTCTGGCCCGAACACTGGCAGGCGATCTGCGCAGCCAATAACGCCCACCCGCCGCTGATCCTGCGGGTCAACCGTCGCCACGGCAGCCGCGATGACTATCTCGCTCGGCTGCGCCAGGTCGGTTTCGAAGCCGAGCCCTGCACCTTCAGTCGCGATGGCATCCGCTTGCTGCAAGCCTGCGACGTGACCCTGCTGCCAGGGTTCGCCGAGGGGCATGTCAGCGTGCAGGACGAAGCCGCGCAGCTGGCTGCCGATCTGCTGCAACTGGCGCCCGGGCAACGCGTGCTGGACGCCTGCGCCGCCCCCGGTGGCAAAACCTGCCACCTGCTCGAAGCCGAGCCCGGGTTGCAACAGGTGGTCGCCGTGGACCTGGAAGCCAAACGCCTGCTGCGCGTGCGCGAGAACCTCGATCGCCTGCAGCTCGATGCCACCCTGATCGCCGCCGATGGCCGCGATACCGCTGCCTGGTGGGACGGCAAGGCGTTCCAGCGCATTCTCCTCGATGCGCCCTGCTCGGCCACCGGGGTGATCCGTCGCCACCCCGACATCAAGCTGACCCGTCAGCCCGACGACATTCCGGCGCTGGCCAACCTGCAGGGCGAACTGCTCGACGCACTGTGGCCCACGCTGGAAGTCGGCGGCATGCTGCTCTACGCCACCTGCTCGACCCTGCCGACGGAAAATACCGAGGTGATCGGCGCGTTTCTGGAACGTACGCCAGGTGCCCGCGAACTCGACATCGCCGGCCCGTTCGGCCTGCAACAGCTCCATGGCCGGCAACTGCTCGCCCAGCAGGACGGCCACGACGGCTTCTACTATGCCAAGCTGATCAAGATCGCAGCTGCTGGAGCACCCCGATGAAGATCATCATCCTCGGCGCAGGCCAAGTGGGCGGAACGCTGGCCGAGCACCTGGCCAGCGAAGCCAATGACATCACCGTGGTGGACACCGACGGTGACCGCCTGCGCGACCTCGGCGACCGCCTCGACATCCGTACCGTCCAAGGCAAGGGCTCGTTCCCGACCGTACTGCGTCAGGCCGGTGCCGACGATGCCGACATGCTGGTGGCGGTGACCAACAGCGATGAAGTCAACATGGTCGCCTGCCAGGTCGCCTATACCCTGTTCCACACGCCGACGCGCATCGCCCGCGTCCGCGAAGCGGCCTACCTGACCCGCGAAGCGCTGTTCGACAACGAGGCGATTCCGGTCGACGTGCTGATCAGCCCCGAGCAGGTGGTGACCAACTACATCAAGCGCCTGATCGAATACCCCGGCGCCCTGCAGGTCATCGACTTCGCCGACGGCAAGGCGCAACTGGTGGCGGTCAAGGCCTACTACGGCGGCCCGCTGGTCGGCCAGCAACTGCGCCAGCTGCGCGAGCACATGCCCAAGGTCGATACCCGGGTGGCGGCGATCTTCCGTCGCGACCGGGCGATCATGCCCCAGGGCGATACGGTGATCGAAGCCGATGACGAAGTGTTCTTCATCGCCGCCAAGGCCGACATTCGCGCGGTGATGAGCGAGATGCGTCGCCTCGAGGAAAGCTACAAGCGCGTGGTGATCGCCGGTGGCGGGCACATCGGCGAGCGCCTGGCCGAAGCCATCGAAAGCCGCTATCAGGTCAAGATCATCGAGATGAACCCGGCGCGCTGCCGCTACCTCTCGGAGAACCTGGAAAGCACCATCGTGCTGCAAGGCAGCTCCTCCGATCGCGACCTGCTGGTGGAAGAGAACATCAAGGATGCCGACATCTTCCTGGCCCTGACCAACGACGATGAAGCCAACATCATGTCCTCGCTGCTGGCCAAGCGCCTGGGCGCGCGCAAGGTGATGACGCTGATCAACAACCCGGCCTACGTCGACCTGATTCAGGGCGGCGAGATCGACATCGCGATCAGCCCGCAATTGGCGACCATCGGCAGCCTGCTGACCCACGTGCGTCGTGGCGATATCGAGAGCGTGCACTCACTGCGCCGCGGCGCCGCCGAAGCCATCGAAGTCATCGCCCACGGTGACGCGCGCTCGAGCAAGGTGGTCGGCAAGGCCATCAAGGAAATCTCGCTGCCGCCTGGCACCACCATCGGCGCGATCATCCGCGACGAAGAAGTGCTGATCGCCCATGACGTGACGGTGATCGAGTCCGGCGACCACGTGATCCTGTTCCTGATGGACAAGAAGCACATTCGCGACGTGGAACGGCTGTTCCAGGTCGGACTGACGTTTTTTTGAGTGGCCAGCCCCGAGCGCTTTACATGCCGCGTGAGGCTTGCCGCTTGAAGCTGCCGACGAAGGAGGCGCCATGAGCACCGAAGCACTGGAAAAGATGCTCGCCAAGGGTGTGGATAACTCGCTACTGCGCTTCGGCCTGGGCAAGGGATATCTGGATGCCGGCGAGGCCGCGAAGGCCGCCGAACACCTGCAGCGCTGCGTCGAACACGACCCGCAGTACTCGGCCGCATGGAAATTGCTCGGCAAAGCCCACCAGGCCGCCGGCAACCCGGACGCCGCCCGCAGCGCCTGGCAAAGCGGCCTGCAAGCCGCACAAGCCAAGGGCGACAAGCAGGCGGAAAAGGAAATGAGCGTGTTCCTGCGCAAGCTGGACAAGAACGCCAGCGCTTGAGTCGCGACGCGGTGCGCAGCCTCCAGCCCGTAGCCTGGGTTGAGGGCAGCGATACCCAGGTACTCGTTCCCGGATCTCGCGGCGCTCTACCCGGGCTACCGAAAGCCATTGAGCCCCATCTATTTGCGCGCCTGCACTTCCCGAGTCAGCAGATCGATAAAGGCCTGCGCCAGCGGCGAGCGTTCCTGGCGCCGCTTGACCAGCCATACCGCGGTGGTGGCATCGGCATCCATCAGGGTGCGGAACACCACGCCGTCGATGCGGATGCGCCGGAACGAGGCCGGTAGCACGGACACCCCGAGGCCCGCGGCCACCAGGCCGATGATGGTCAGCGCTTCGTGAGCCTCCTGAGTGACCCGCGGGGTGAAGCCGGCCTGCCGGGCCAGGTTGAAGAACTGGCCATACAGACCTGAGCCGTAATTGCGTGGAAAGTACACGAAAGGCTCATCAGCCAGTTCGGCCAGGGCCAGCCCCCGATCCTGCTCGCCGGCCAGCGGATGACCAGCATGCAGCAGCGCCACCAGCGGTTCGCTGAGCAGCTCCACGGCGTCCAGCTCGGCGGGCAACTCCAGCGGGCGAATCATGCCGATCTGCAATTTCTTTTCCAGCAGCGCCTGGCTGACCTGGCGGCTGGTCATTTCCTGCAGGTTGAGGTGCACCGCCGGAAACGCCTGGCGAAAGGCGAACACCGCCCGCGGGATGATCGACACGAACGGCGCCGATGCGGTGAAGCCGATCTGCAACTCGCCGATCTCGCCCTGTTCGGCGCGGCGCACCACATCCACCGACTTGCTGACCTGGGCCAGGGTCTGCCGGGTCTCCTCGAGAAACAGTCGCCCGGCATCGGTGAGCGCCACATGGCGGTTGCTGCGCTCGAACAGACGCACCCCGAGTTCCTGTTCCAGCGCCTGTATCTGCTGGCTCAGCGGTGGCTGGGAAATGCCCAGCAGCTCAGCGGCGCGGCCGAAATGCAGCTCTTCGGCGACGGCCACGAAGTAACGCAGATGGCGCAGCTCCATGAATTCTCCATAGGTCGTAAAACATATCGATCGTGTCGAATATTATATTGGAAAGAACTTGCTCGCCTATTTATCCTTGTGACCATTCCCAATTACAAAAAACCAAGCCATGCCGGCATCCGCCAGTGCATACGGCAGCGTTTCGCCTGGGAATCGAGTTTTCAAGAGGTCGTAATGAGTCAGCCCGTTCCACACGCACCCAACGAGTGCGTGCCCGCCAGCAGTGAGCAGCCTGCCCGCCGCAGCCTCGCCGCAGAGCCTGTTTATATCCAGAAAGGCACCCGCGCCTTCCTGCGCACCATTCTCGCCATGTGCTCCGGTGGTTTCGCCACCTTCGCCCTGCTCTATTGCGTGCAGCCGATGATGCCGATGCTGGCGCAGCAGTTCGAGCTCAGCGCCGCGCAAAGCAGCCTGATCCTGTCGGTTTCCACCATCACCCTGGCCGTCGGCCTGTTGATAACCGGGCCACTGTCCGACGCACTCGGGCGCAAGCCGGTGATGGTCGTCTCGCTGCTCGCCGCTGCCGTGTTCACCGTCGGCAGCGCGCTGATGCCGACCTGGGAAGGCGTGCTGGTGATGCGCGCACTGGTCGGCCTGGCCCTCAGCGGCCTGGCCGCCGTGGCCATGAGCTACCTGAGCGAGGAAATCGACCCGCTGCACCTGGGCCTGGCCATGGGCGTATATATCGGCGGCAACGCCATCGGCGGCATGAGTGGCCGTCTGCTCAGCGGCGTACTGGTGGACTTCATGTCCTGGCACGCCGTGCTGGGCACGCTCGGCGGCCTGGGCCTGCTGGCCGGTGCGCTGTTTTGGCGCCTGCTGCCCGAATCCCGCAACTTCCGTCCTCGCTCGTTGCGCCCGCGCAGCCTGCTGCAGGGCTACACCCTGCAATTCCGCGATGCCGGCCTGCCGTGGCTGTTCCTGCAGGGTTTCCTGCTGATGGGCGCCTTCGTGACGATGTTCAACTACATCGGGTACCGCCTGATCGAAGCACCGTTCAAACTCGACCAGACCAGTATCGGCCTGCTCTCGGTGGTTTATCTGTCGGGTATCTACAGCTCCGCGCAGATCGGCGCTCTGGCCGACAAACTGGGCCGTCGCAAGGTGCTCTGGGCGGTGATCGGCCTGATGCTGGCGGGTCTGGTGCTGACCCTGTTCGATGTGTTGCCGGTCATCCTGGTCGGCATGCTGCTGTTCACCTTCGGCTTCTTCGGCGCCCACTCGGTGTCGAGCAGCTGGATCGGCCGCCGCGCCACCCAGGCCAAGGGCCAGGCCTCATCGCTGTACCTGTTCTGCTACTACCTGGGTTCCAGCGTCGCCGGCACCCTGGGCGGCGTGTTCTGGCAGGCTGGCGGCTGGGACGGCCTGGGTCTGTTCATCGGCTCGCTGCTGCTGGTGTCCCTGGCCGTGGCCTTGCATCTGTCGCGCCTGCAGGCGTTGCCGGTGGCCATGCCTACTCGCTAAGTCATCAACGTCGCAACGAAAAACGCCGGACACCCTGAGGGGCTCCGGCGTTTTCGTCTGATGATGGTTCAGTTCACCACGGTACGCTGCGGCAGCCTCTTCACGATGGCGCCAAGCAGCACGCCATACAGCGGCACGAACAGGATCAGGCTGACCGCCAGCTTGATCACGTAGTCGACCACGGCGATCTCCACCCAGTTGGCCGCCATGAAGGGGTCACTGCTCTGCCAAAAGGCAATGGAGAAGAACGCCAGGGTATCCATGGCCTGGCCGAACACGCTGGAGGCTGCCGGTGCGACCCACCAGTGCTTCAGCCTGCGCAAGCGGTCGAACACCTGAATATCGAGCAGTTGCCCAAGCACGTAGGCCAGGAAGCTGGCCAGGGCGATGCGGAACACGAACAGGTTGAATTCGCCGAGGGCCGCCACGCCACCGAATGCGCCCTCGTGGAACAGCACCGAGACGATGTAGGACGCGACCAGTGCCGGCACCATCACCCGGGCGATCACCACCCGCGCGGCGTGCTTGCCGATCAGCCTGACGGTCAGGTCGGTCGCCAGGAAGATGAATGGAAAGCTGAACGCGCCCCAGGTGGTGTGCCAGCCGAAAAGGGTGATCGGCAGCTGCACCAGGTAGTTGCTGGCGATGATGATGAGGATGTGAAACGCGATCAGCGCAGCCAATACGGCGCGGCTGACCGATGCGGGAAGCAGGGTCATGGCATGTCCTTTTTCGTGGAATGGGGTTAGGGAACCCATTGCCGCGACCGACATGGCCACGAGCGGCGCGCAGTGTACCGCCTGCACCGGCACCAGGACAGCCCGCCCGGCGGATGGCAGACGGCTTCATCGGTGGCGACTTGAAGGCGAATGCGGTCATCGGTGCAGTACCTGTGGGAGCGGGCCATGCCCGCGATTTTTTCGCGGGCATGGCCCGCTCCCACAGAATGTAGACCGAGCTTCTACTCCCACCATTCAGCTGCAGGGTGGGCTTCAGCCCACCAAACCGAACGGCGGCTATCGCCTTACAACAGTCGTTTCGCCGACTCCGTCAGCCGTTGCTGGCCAGCTGGGTTTCTTCCGGCATCACCCGGCGAGCCAGCTGGAAATGCTTTTTCCAGTAGCCGTCGCTGAGTTTGTCGATCCGCACGTTGCTGCCACGACGCGGGGCGTGAATGAAGCGGTCGTTGCCCAGGTAGATGGCCACGTGGTCGACGCTGCGCCCGCGAATGCGGAAGAACAGCAGGTCCCCAGGCTCCAGATCGCCCTTGGCCACCTTGGGGCCATCGACCCGGGACAGGGCGCGGGAGGTCCGGGGCAGCTCGAGGTCATCGACCTTCTTGAACGCATAGTTGACCAGGCCGCTGCAGTCGAAACCACGCTCCGGGCTGGTACCGCCCCAGCGGTAAGGCGTGCCCAAGGTGCTCATGGCTCGCTTGACCACGCTTTGCGCCGGCGTGTGCTCGACCTTGGTCGGTGGCACCACGCGGCTGCTACCGTCCTGCAGGTGAACGCGAAAACTGGCGGAGGCATTACCGACGGCGGCGCAGCACAGGGCGCCACCGAGAAACAGAGACAGGAAAAATTTATTCAACGTGATGACCTTGAAGATACCCAAGCCGCCGTGAATCCTTTCCTGAAATCAGCCACTTGTAACATTGATGAAATAGAGAGGGGGCACTCCGCTCGTCCCGCAGGACGGACAAGCGAAATCGACGGCAAGTTCAATCTTTTCGTCGATCCCTCGACCAGCGGTCGTACTGTTTATCAGTATGCACGGAGCCTGCTGTCCAGCTGCTGAATGAACCCGGAGGATCGATACAGCCTTGCCGATTTTCAGCGCCAATTGCCTTGCGCTGCCGTGCTGACAGCCCTAGGGTTAGGGCTCCCTATGCAAAAGGACGATGCCGATGAAGCCCCTGAAGACCGTGATCGCCGTCAGCCTGCTGGCCATGAGCGCCAGCTTCCACAGCATGGCGGAAGACGCCAAGTGCGCCACCGTCAGCCTTGCCGATCCGGGCTGGAGCGACATCGCGGTTACCAACGGCATCGCCAGCCTGCTGCTCGACGGCCTTGGCTACAAGCCGCAGACCCGTACCCTGGCGGTGCCGATCATCTTCGCCGGATTGCAGAAGGGGCAGGTCGATGTATTCCTCGGCAACTGGATGCCGGCCGGGCAGCACGACTACGAGCGCTACGTCACCAGCGGCCAGGTCGACAAGGTGGTGGAGAACCTCGGTGGCACCGAGTACACCCTGGCGGTGCCGACCTATGCCTACGAAGAGGGCGTGCAGGACTTCAAGGACCTGAACAAATTCGCCGCGCGCTTCGGCAAGAAAATCTACGGCATCGGCTCGGGCTCACCGGCCAACGACTACATCCGCCAGATGATCGCCAACAACGAGTTCGATCTTGGCGACTGGGAACTGGTCGAGTCGAGCGAGCAGGCCATGCTGGTGCAGGTCGGCAGGGCCGAGAAGCGTGGCCAGTTCGTGGTCTTTCTCGGCTGGACACCGCACCCGATGAACATCCAGTACGACATGCAGTACCTCAAGGGCGGCGAGAAATTCTTCGGCAGCACCGGCTCGGTCAACACCCTGGCGCGCAAGGGGTACGTGGCCGAGTGCCCGAACGTCGGCAAGCTGCTGACCAACCTGAAGTTCACCCAGGACATGGAGAACACCATCATGGACCAGGTGCTGAACGGGAAGGTCGCCAACGCCACGGCCATCAAGACCTGGATCAAGGCCAACCCTGAAGTGCTCGATGGCTGGCTCGACGGTGTAACCACCCGAGACGGTGGCGATGCGCTGCAAGCGGTCAAAGGCAAGCTCTAGCCCAGCCTCGCTGCTGCCTGCCACCGTTGCGCTGCAGGCAGCAGCGCAACCTTAGTGGCGCGGGACCTCGAACGACAGGGTCGCCACGTGTACCACGCTGTCGTAGCGCTTGCCGTCGACGGTGGCGGCGCCGTTGACCTGGGCGGTCACTTCCAGCACGTAGCGAGCGGGGAAGGAGGGGTCGAGGGTCACGATGCCCTCGGCATTGGGCTTGAGGGTTCGCGTCCATTGCTCGGAGGTGTACACATTGACCTGCGAGGCCGACACCACGGTGCCTTTCCAGTGCAGTTCGAAGGCGTTGCCGTTGGGCTCGGTCGGTACCAGTTCCAGGTCATTGACCGCCTTGGTTTCGCTGCGCCCGGCCTTGGCTTCGTAGATCACCAGCTTGTCGCCTTCCGGCAGCTTGGCACTGACGCGCAGATCCCCCTGGCCATCGTCGACGATCGGGTAAGCATCGCCACTGGCATGCAGCGCGGCGGCCTTGCCGTCGGCCTGGCGGGTACTCGCTTCCAGCAGCTTGCCGAGGCTCAGTTGCTCCGTTGGCTGGAAATCACTCAGATAAGCCTTGGCTTGCGGAGCAGGGCCACGCTCGATCCACAGATACTCGGCCTGGGCGAAGGGCAGGGCCAGGCTGCAGCCCACCAGCAGGGCCAGGGAAGCCGCATGGCGGCAACGGATCGGGGTCATGGGAACTCCTTTTCACGGAATTGAACGAGAGGCCCGGCACCAGCGCCGGGCAAAAAAGTGGTGGTTCATCTACAAAGACGGATAACTCGGGGAAAACCCGCACTCCGCGATGAAAAAACGCCACGACTCATTCGACAGCCATGAAAAGCAGCGTGCCCACGCAAAGATGGGCACGCCAGGAAGTTGCAGCAGCAAAGCTGTCAGTCGCGGATGAAGCGCAGCCCGACCCCATCGGGATCGACGCGCATCACTTCCATTTCCAGGATCGGTGCTTCGAAGGGCATGTCCTGCACCTGGCCGGTCACCCGTGTACCCAGCTCCAGAGCTGCCAGGTCCTCATGCCGGACGTACACGCCACCATCGGAAAGATCGCGGGTCTGAGCAACCCGTTCACCGAAGCTCGGATGGCAGATCTTGATGCGGCACTTCATCGGTGTACGGGGATACTGGCGCTGGTTGGCGGACATGTCCTGAACAGCCTCGTGCGAAAAGATTTGCCCTGTTAATAACTCAATTTTCCGCTTACGCCCAGCCCACCGGCGCCTCGTTGCGAGGCGCCGTGGATTTCAGTACCAGCGCTCCTCACCTTCGGGGCGCTTCTTGAAGCGTTTCATGCTCCACATGTACTGGCTCGGGTAGGCACGCACGTATTTCTCTACCACGGCGCTCATGGCCGCCACGGCGGTGTAGGTGTCTTCGCTGTACATGCCTTCCGGCGCGGCTTCCAGGATCACCTTGTAACCGGAGCCGTCTTCCAGACGCAGCGCATGCAGGAACACGCCTACCGCTTTGCCACCGGCGAGCATGCCCGGCACGAACTTGCTGGTCAGCGCCACGGTGCCGCAGAAGGGCACGAACATGCCGGACGACAGGCTCGGCTCGGGGTCCGCGGGGATGCCCACGGCACCGCCCTTGCGCACTTCCTTGATGACGCTGAGGATGCCTTCCTTGGTCGACGGTGCCACGCGGTTGCCCAACTGCACGCGCTGCTCACGGAGCAGATCATCCACGGCCTTGAGCTTTGGCGGACGGTAGAAAATGATCGGTTTGCACTGCGAACAGTAGAAGTGGTTGAGCACTTCCCAATTGCCCAGATGGCTGGTGATGCCAACCACGCCCTTGCCGGAGGCGAGGGCGGCTTCGAGCACTTCCAGGCCTTCGACCTCACGCACGCGGGCCAGCGACTTGTGCGCCGGCCAGACCCAGGCGCAGGCGCTTTCGGTCAGTGTGCGACCAATGTCCATCAGGCTGCGGCCGACCAGCTTGTCGTGCTCGGCGGCAGTCAGTTCAGGGAAACACTTGGCCAGGTTGATGCGCACCACATCGCGCGAGCCCGATGGCAGCTTCCACATCAACCAGCCGATCATCGCGCCGAGCGACTGCACGGCTCGCCATGGCAACAGGGCGAACAAGCGCAGGGAACCGACCACCAGCGCGCCTTTGAGCTTTTCCACAAGCTGCTCCCATCCAAAAAGGGAGCGCATTGTAACCGGCTGAGGGTCGCGTGACTGTTACATACACGTGCAGAAACGAGGAAACGTTCAGTAGAGCATGGTTTTCAGGCGTTCCTGCAACTCGCGCTCATAGGCCTGCGCATCGAATTGCGGGTCCATGACCGCCTTGAGGATGTCGCCCGCCGACGGCAGGCTGGAGCGCTCGACATGGCGCTCGGCATCCCACAGCCCGGAGCGCACCGCCGCCTTGGAACACTGGAAATAACAGGTGTCGACGCTGATACGCAGCACGCTGCGCGGCAGCTTGCCCTGTGCGCTGCAACGTTCCAGCAGGGCGGGATCGACGGAAATGCTGGCACGGCCATTGACCCGGAAGCTCTCGCCAACCCCGGGAATCAGGAACAGCAGCGCCACGTGGGGGTCGTGGACGATATTGCGCAGACTGTCGATGCGGTTGTTGCCCGGGCGATCCGGCAGCAGCAGGGTGCGCTCATCGACGACCCGCACGAAGCCCGGCGCATCGCCACGGGGCGAGCAATCCAGCCCATCCGGGCCATGGGTACCAAGCACCACGAAGGGCGACGCAGCGACCAGTGCCTGATAGGGCTCGCTGAGGTAGGGGATTTCCTTGCGCAACGACCGCTCGTGGGCTTGGCCGTAGAGCGCCTGCAGTTGTTCCAGGGTGTCGATGGTGGTACTCAAGGGCGTGCCTCCTGTTGCAGCTCTGCGTAGCGATCACAATCGCGGGTGTGGTCCATGACCATGCCGGTGGCCTGCATGAAGGCATAGCAGATGGTCGGGCCGACGAAAGTGAAGCCGGCCTTTTTCAGCGCCTTGCTCATGGCCTCGGCTTCGGGGGTGACCGCCGGCACGTCGCCGCGGCCGTCGAAGTGATTGATTTTCGGCTGGCCGCCGACGAACGACCAGAGCAGCGTCACCGGATCGTCGAGGCGCAGCCAGGCCTGGGCGTTCTTGCGCGCGGCCTGCAGCTTGAGACGATTGCGGATGATGCCGGGATCCTGCATCAGGGTTTCGATATGGGCGTCGCTCATCGCCGCCAGCCGTTCGGCATCGAAACCGAACAGGACTTCGCGGTAGCGCTCGCGCTTCTTCAGCACGGTGATCCACGACAATCCGGCCTGGGCGCCTTCGAGCAGCAGCATCTCGAACAGGTGCTGTGGGTCGCGGGACGGCACGCCCCATTCTCTGTCGTGATAAGCCTGATAGAGCGGGTCGTCGTTACACCAGAAACAGCGGGGCATGGCAATCGGCTCGGCGATGGGCGAGCGCAGACTATAACCGGGGATCGATTACGAGTGAGCCAGCGCCGACTCTCGTAGCCTGGGTAGAGCGCAGCGAAACCCGGGAAGCAGTTGATCGTTCCCACGCTCTGCGTGGTAATGCATTGGCAGGACGCTCTGCGTCCGTACATCGTTATCCGAGTTCGCAAATCGTGGCGCGAGCGCCACAGGATGAATGCCCACGCAGAGCGTGGGAACTATAGGCCCCTGCACATCCGTCACTCAGGATTCGCGTTCGAGAAACGCCGCCAGCTCGGGCGACACTTTGTCGATATCCACCGCCGCGTGATGCACGCTGCCGTCCTTGCCTTCCACGGTCAGCCACAGCTGATCGCTGAGTGTGGCCTTGGCGGGAATCTGGATTTCCACCCAACGATCCCAGCGGTTGCCAGAGAACACCAGGCCCGCGGCACGCAGTGAACGTGGCTTGCGGATCTTCAGATAGGCCGCGCGTATCTGGTCATCGCAGGTTTCGCAAAAGCGTACTTCGAAGGCCTTGAATGGCGTACCCAGTACCCGATGCGGCGCCTTGCGCTGCGCCTCGGCCAGGGTGAACGCCCAGGGGCCGACCTGGCCGTGCACGGCATCGTCGCTGTGCAGCGGCTTTGGCGAAGCGGTCAGTAACAGGCCAAGCACCGCCAGGGGCACCAGCAGCAACACGCCGGTGGCTCCACGACGCATCCAGTGCAGGCGCTCGACCGGCTGCGCCACGAGGTTCTCGACCAGCGCAGGTTTCTTCTCGCGACGCGGCGCGGCCTTACCCGGCGAGGGCTGCCAGGGCCACTTCGGCAGGTAGAAAACCAGCACGATCCCGGCGACCGACAACCAGCCCAGCCAGGCCGCCGCACCGACACTCACGCCCCACCGACTGAGGCTCAGGGCCAATGCCAGGGCCAGCAGCGACCAGCCTGCGATACGCAAAGCACGCAACCAAAACGGCGACAGTACCCGGCGCAGCAGGTGCTTGCAGTGCTTGTCCATGGCCAGCGCCAGGGCGATGAACCCACCCAGGCTGGCGAGCAGAATGGAGAGGTTCAGGGTCATGCCGGACCTCCCGATTGCAGCACCCAGCACAGCAGCGCGATCACCGCGGTGGGGATCAGCATGCCCAGCCAGGCGCGGGTCACGCTGCGCACGCTGAACACCCAGATCACCGCACCGGCATACAGGGTAAAGCTGAGCATCGTGGCGGCCAGCACGGCCTGGCTTTTCGGCAGCGGCCAGACGAGCGACAACAAGACGGTCAGCGCGGAGGTCAGGGCATAGCCACCCAGTGCAGCAGCCAACACGCGCGAGGCGACCAGCCAGCGATAACGCGCCATCGAACCTTCTTTCATGCCAGCGCCTCCTTGCCCGACAACGCAGCTGCCGCATCGGCCTTCAGCCAGCGACGACGAATCTTCATGGCGCCATAGGCGAACAGCGCCGCCAGGCCGAACATGCTCAGATCGAACCCGGCCAGCACCCAGTCACCCTCGACGAGGGTCACGCCCAGATGGCGGTCGGTGGTCAGGCCGTTGATCACGGGAACCAGCCCGTAGGCCGCCACGGCCATCCAGGCCATCTCCAGCCAGGCCTTCTTCAGCGGCCGCAGCGAAGCATAGAGGAACAGCCAGCCCCAGGTCAGGAACAGGCAGTGCATCTCCCAGTCCGCGCGATCCCCCATGCCCACCGGCAACAGCCGGTTGGCCCAGAAGTAGGCGGCCACCGCCACCGGCAGGCCGACCAGGGTACCGGCATTGAGCACTTCCACGAGGCGCAGGCCGTAGGCGTCGAACAGTGCCGCACCATCATTGCGCTTGAGGTGCTGATTACGCCGCTTGACCGTCCACAGCACCAGCCCGGTACCGATCATCCCGCAGCCGAGCAGGCCAGCGATCAGGTACAGCCAGCGCAGCCACCAGTCGGCGAACAACCCCTCGTGCAGGCCGATCAGCATGCGGTGGGTCTTGCCGGCGCCATGGGTCTTGTCCGGGTAGAGCGTAGGCTGGCCATCGGCAGCGGCGAAGCTCAGCATCACCGGGTCATAAACGTTGACCGAGTCGCCGATGATCCGCTGCACGTCGACACGCGCCGGCTCGCCCTTCACCTGGCTGATGGTCAGGCTCGACACGCCGCGCTCGGGCCATTGCGCTTCGGCGCGCTGCACCAGTTCTTCGAGCGAGGCTTGCGGCCGGCTGGCGGGCAGATGCTCGCGCTTGTCACGGGCAAAGAGGTCATCGAACAGCGCGCGCTGCTGCAGGTTGCCGGTGCCATATACCGCCGCGACCCCTGCCGGCATGTAGTTGAAGACGAAGAAGACCAGGCCGCTGTAGGTGATCATCAGGAAGAACGGCAGCGCCATCACGCTGATCACGTTGTGCGCGTCCAGCCAGGAGCGCTGCCCCTTGCCAGGGCGGAAGGTGAAGAAGTCCTTGAAGATCTTCTTGTGGGTGATGACTCCGGTGAGAATCGCCAGCAGCATCAGCATGGTGCACACGCCGACGATGGTGATGCCCACGTTGTAGGGCATGTAATGCAGTATGTAGTGCATCTCGTAGAGGGCGGCACCGCCACCGGTGGCGCGCGGCTCGACTTCCTGGCGCGGCAGGCCGGTTTCGGCGTTCAGCTCTTCACGGCCGCGGCGGCCGAAATCGTGGCCACGCTCGGGCAGGTCTTCCCAGGCGATCGCCAGGCCCTGCTCGCCACGCGGACGCAGCGAAGTGTGCGGCAGGGTGATGGTCCAGCTCTTGGCGTTGCTGGCGACCTGCTCCAGGCGCTTGAGGCCGCGCTCGAGCATTGCGCTGCGTTCCACGCCTTCGACGCGTACCTGCAGCGGCCGCTCGGGCTCCATCCAGCGGGTGATTTCATCGTCCACGTAACCGGCGGTGCCGGTCACGAACACGAAAAACAGCACCCAGCCCACCACCAGCCCCGTCCAGGTATGCAGCCAGGCCATGGACTGGCGAAATCCCTCTTTCATCGACACACCCTGTTTATTGTCATGAACACGGTCGGCTCTGCGTGCGACGCAGGCCTGACACCGTGGCTTTCCGTAGATAAACGATGCCGCTCTGCAAGACGATTCGAGCATCTGCATGCGAGTAGGCGGAGCTCATCCCCATCTCCATAAAGACGGACGAGCGCAGAAAAACCGGCATTTTAACGCGAGTGATTATTATTGACAGGATATTTCATGGGGTCGTAGCCGATGTGGCCAACGCACCACCGTCGCGCACGCAAGTCGGTCAGTGAGACGGCGCAGCATGCGGGCTGCGCCTTGCTTCGGGTATACTCTCCGGCTTTCTGTCGCAGCCCCAACAGGTGAATTTTTCGTGAGCCAGACAACGCCTGCCGTGCGCACCTTCCAGGACTTGATCCTCGCCCTGCAACAATACTGGGCCGAGCAAGGCTGTGTGGTATTGCAACCCTACGATATGGAAGTGGGCGCCGGTACCTTCCACACTGCCACCTTTCTGCGTGCCATCGGCCCGGAAACCTGGAATGCCGCTTACGTGCAGCCATCGCGCCGCCCGGCCGACGGTCGTTATGGGGAGAACCCAAACCGTCTGCAGCACTACTACCAGTTCCAGGTGGTGCTCAAGCCGAACCCGGAGAACTTCCAGGAGCTGTACCTGGGCTCGCTGAAGGCCATCGGCATCGATCCGCTGGTGCACGACATCCGTTTCGTCGAAGACAACTGGGAATCGCCGACCCTGGGCGCCTGGGGTCTGGGCTGGGAAATCTGGCTCAACGGCATGGAAGTCACCCAGTTCACCTATTTCCAGCAGGTTGGTGGCATCGAGTGCTACCCGGTCACGGGTGAGATCACCTACGGGCTCGAGCGCCTGGCCATGTACCTGCAGGGCGTCGACTCGGTCTACGATCTGGTGTGGACGGACGGCCAGTTCGGCAAGGTGACCTACGGCGACGTGTTCCACCAGAACGAAGTGGAACAGTCGACCTACAACTTCGAACACGCCAACGTCGAGAAGCTGTTCGAGCTGTTCGATTTCTACGAGAGCGAAGCCAATCGCCTGATCGCACTGGAGCTGCCACTGCCGACCTACGAGATGGTGCTCAAGGCCTCCCATACCTTCAACCTGCTCGACGCCCGCCGCGCCATTTCGGTGACCGCGCGCCAGCAGTACATCCTGCGCGTGCGCACCCTGGCCCGCGCCGTGGCGCAGAGTTATCTGCAGGCCCGACGCCGCCTGGGCTTCCCGCTCGCCGCCCCCGATCTGCGTGATGAAGTACTGGCCAAGCTGGAGGCAGCAGAATGAGTGCGCTCGATTTTCTCGTTGAACTGGGCACCGAAGAGCTGCCACCCAAAGCCCTGAAGAACCTCGGCGATGCCTTTCTTGCCGGCGTTGAAAAGGGCCTCAAGGCCGCTGGCCTGAGCTACAACAGCGCGCGCATGTATGCCGCGCCGCGCCGCCTCGCGGTGCTGGTCGAACAGCTTGCCACCCAGCAGCCGGATCGCACCGTCAATCTCGACGGCCCGCCGCTGCAGGCCGCCTTCGACGCCGACGGTAACCCGACCCAGGCCGCCCTCGGCTTCGCCAAGAAGTGTGGCGTCGAGCTGGACGCCATCGATCAGAGCGGGCCGAAGCTGAAGTTCAGCCAGCACATCCCGGGGCAGGGCGCCGCCGGGCTGCTGCCGGGCATCGTGGAAAACTCGCTGAACGAACTGCCGATTCCCAAGCGCATGCGCTGGGGCGCGCGCAAGACCGAATTCGTCCGCCCGAGCCAGTGGCTGGTGATGCTGTTCGGTGACCAGGTGATCGATTGCGAAATCCTCGCCCAGAAGGCTGGGCGCGTGTCCCGCGGGCATCGCTTCCATGCCAACCACGAGGTGCGTATCTCGGCCCCGGCCATGTACGCCCAGGAACTGCGTGCCGCCTATGTGATCGCCGATGCCAGCGAGCGTCGTCAGCTGATCGCCAAGCGCGTCGACCAGTTGGCTGCCGAGCAGCAGGGCACGGCCATCGTGCCACCAGCACTGCTCGAGGAAGTCAGTGCGCTGGTCGAGTGGCCGGTACCGCTGGTCTGCTCTTTCGAAGAGCGTTTCCTGGAAGTACCGCAGGAAGCCCTGATCACCACCATGCAGGAC
This sequence comes from Pseudomonas sp. MEJ086, assembly GCF_030209025.1. Taxonomy (NCBI): domain Bacteria; kingdom Pseudomonadati; phylum Pseudomonadota; class Gammaproteobacteria; order Pseudomonadales; family Pseudomonadaceae; genus Pseudomonas; species Pseudomonas sp. MEJ086. The sequence continues at coordinate 139,307 of NZ_JARVSV010000030.1, read as the reverse complement.
AACCAGAAGTACTTCTGCCTGCTGGACGCCAACGGCAAGCTGCTGCCGCGCTTCATCACCGTGGCCAACGTCGAAAGCAAGGATCCGGCGCAGATCATCTCCGGCAACGAGAAGGTGGTGCGCCCGCGTCTCACCGATGCCGAGTTCTTCTTCAAGCAGGACAAGAAACAGAAGCTGGAAAGCTTCAACACGCGTCTCGCCAACGTGGTCTTCCAGGCCCAGCTCGGCACCGTCTATGACAAGGCCCAGCGTGTCTCGGCCCTGGCCGGCTTCATCGCCGAGCGCATCGGTGGCGACGCCCGCCGTGGTGCCCGCGCCGGTTTGCTGAGCAAGTGCGACCTGGCCAGTGAAATGGTCGGCGAGTTCCCGGAGATGCAGGGTATCGCCGGTTACTACTACGCGCTGAACGACGGCGAGCCACAGGACGTTGCCCTGGCGCTGAACGAGCAGTACATGCCGCGCGGTGCCGGTGCCGAACTGCCGAGCACGCTGACCGGTGCCGCCGTGGCGCTGGCGGACAAGCTGGACACGCTGGTCGGTATCTTCGGTATCGGCATGCTGCCCACCGGCAGCAAGGACCCCTACGCCCTGCGCCGGGCGGCACTGGGCGTGCTGCGCATTCTCATCGAGAAGGGTCTCGATCTGGATCTGGGTGCCACCGTCGACTTCGCCATCCGCCAGTTTGGCGGCAAGGTCAAGGCACAGGGCCTGGCGCCACAGGTGCTGGACTTCATCTTCGACCGCCTGCGTGCGCGTTATGAAGACGAAGGCGTGGATGTCTCCGTGTACCAGGCCGTTCGTGCGGTAAACCCTCAGTCGCCGTTGGACTTCGATCAGCGCGTGCAGGCCGTTCAGGCCTTCCGCCAGCTGCCGGAGGCCGAGGCCCTGGCCGCGGCCAACAAGCGTGTGTCGAACCTGCTGAGCAAGGCCGGCGGGCAGATCGCCAAGAGCATCGAGGCGCATTACTTCGATACGCCAGCCGAGTTCACCCTCAACGCGGCCATTCAGCAGGCCGACAACGCTGTGCAGCCACTGGCGCGAGAGCGCCAGTATCGCGAAGCACTGGCGCAGCTGGCGTCGCTGCGCAAGCCGGTGGACAGCTTCTTCGAAGCGGTGCTGGTCAACGCCGAAGACCCCAAGGTACGTGCCAATCGCTATGCGCTGCTGGCGCGTCTGCGCGGGCTGTTCCTGGGTGTCGCCGATATCTCCGTGCTGGGCTAGAGCAGCCGCAAGCTGCAAGCCACAAGCTGCACGTAGCGGCTTTGGCCTGCAGCTTGAGGCTTGGAGCTTGCAGCTATGAAGCTGATCATTCTCGACCGCGACGGCGTCATCAATCATGACTCCGATGCGTATATCAAAAGCCTCGACGAGTGGATCCCGATAGCGGGCTCCATCGAGGCCATCGCTCGCCTGAGCAAGGCGGGCTGGACGGTGGCGGTGGCGACCAACCAATCCGGTATCGCCCGCGGTTACTACCCGCTGGCCGTGCTGGAGGCCATGCACACGCGGCTGCGCGATCTGGTGGCGGAGCAGGGCGGTGAAGTCGGCCTGATCGTGCAGTGCCCGCATGGTCCGGATGATGGCTGCGATTGCCGCAAGCCGAAGCCCGGCATGCTGCGCCAGATCGCCGAGCACTATGGCGTACCACTGAGCGGAATCTGGTTCGTCGGCGACAGCGGCAGTGACCTGCAAACGGCACTGGCCGTCGATTGTCAGCCCGTGCTGGTGAAAACCGGCAAGGGTCAACGCACCCTGGCCAAAGCATTGCCAGCGGGAACCCTGGTATTCGATGATCTGGCAGCGGTCGCTGCTCAGCTTCTCACTTGATAGCGCAGGCCAGGCCTGCAACGGTAATTGCTCACATGTCGACAGTGCAGTTCTTCAGAACCTTCCTCTTCTATCTGTTGCTGTCCTCCAGCTCGTTCGTCTGGTGCATCATCAGCGTGTTCGTCGCACCCTTCCTGCCGTTCCGGGCACGCTACCGGTTCGTGGTGCAGAACTGGTGCCGCTGCGCCGTATGGCTGGCCAAGGTGGTCGCCGGCATTCGCTACGAGATCAAGGGCCAGGAGAACATTCCCGACCAACCCTGCGTGATCCTTGCCAAGCACCAGAGCACCTGGGAAACCTTTTTCCTGTGCGCCTACTTCGAGCCACTGAGCCAGGTGGTCAAGCGCGAGTTGCTGTACGTGCCGTTCTTCGGCTGGGCGATGGCCATGCTCAAGCCAATCGCCATCGACCGCAGCAACCCCAAGGCGGCCCTCAAACAGCTCGCCAGCCAGGGTCGCGCACGTCTGGAGCAGGGCGCCTGGGTGCTGGTCTTCCCTGAGGGCACACGGATTCCGGACGGCCAGATCGGCAAGTTTTCCCGAGGTGGTACGGCGCTGGCGGTTAACAGCAAGCTACCGGTGCTGCCCGTCGCCCACAACGCTGGCCAGTTTTGGCCGAAAGAGGGCTGGGGCAAGAAGCCGGGTACGGTGCAGGTGGTATTCGGCCCGCCGCTGTTTGCCGAGGGCGAAGGCCCGCGAGCGATCGCCAACCTCAACGACCGCGCTTTCGCATGGGTCAGCCAGGCGCAACAGGAACTCGGTGCTCTCGATCCACAGAGCACTGCCGTAGAGACGGCCAACGATCTCGCCTGAGTCGTCACGATCTGTGGATAACCTGTTGAACGTTTTACCGTAAAATCTAAATAGTCCTCTCAAGGTACTGATAAAAATGGACTTTTATCGGTACCTGAAATGTCGATAAATTGGGCATAAGTTTTCATGCGGCAACATGACAATGATCACGTTGGCGTATCGCTTGTGGGTGCCCGACCGGCTAAGCTGGCGTTCGGCCACATACAGAAAGATGGCGGAAGGGAGTTCCAAACATGCTTTCGATTTATCAGCTCAAACCTCGCTTCCAGAACCTGCTGCGCCCATTGGTTCAGCGCCTCTTCGACCGTGGCGTGACAGCCAATCAGGTCACGTTGAGCGCTGCCGCCGTGTCGGTGCTGATAGGTCTGCTGCTCGCCTTTTTTCCCGACCACCTCTGGCTGTTCGCGCTGATCCCGCTGTGGATGCTGCTGCGGATGGCGCTCAATGCGGTGGACGGCATGCTGGCCCGTGAGTTCGGCCAGCAATCCACACTCGGCGCTTACCTCAACGAACTCTGCGACGTGATCGCCGATGCCGCGCTGTTCCTGCCTTTCGCGCTATTGCCCGGCGTGTCTCCCGTGCTGGTGGTGCTGTTGGTCATCGCCGCGCTGATCAGCGAGTACGCCGGCGTCATGGGGCCCATGGTGGGCGCTTCACGGCGCTACGACGGGCCGATGGGCAAAAGCGACCGCGCCTTCTGCTTTGGCGTGCTCGGCGCTGGTGTAGCTACCGCGCTGCTGCCGCTGAGCTGGATAAACCCAATTCTCGCGGTCATCACCGCGCTGCTGCTGTACACGCTCTACAACCGCGTACGCCAAGGTCTGGCGCAAGCGGCTTCCCCCACTGTGGAATAGGGATGCTCCAATGAATGAAGTCCGCTCCAATACCTTCACGACCCATGACGGCGTCAGCCTGTTCTACCGGCACTGGCCTGCTGCAGATGCACAGCCCGACACGCCGCGTCGTGCTGTCGTCATGTTCCACCGCGGCCACGAACATGGCGGGCGCATGGCCCACCTGGTCGAGGAGCTGGGCCTGCAGGGTTTCGACTTCTTCGCCTGGGACGCTCGCGGTCACGGTGAATCACCGGGTGCACGGGGCGATAGCCCAAGCTTCGCCACCAGCGTGCGCGACGTGCAGACCTTCATCGATCACATCGCCAGCGCTCACGGCATCGATACCGCGGACATGGTGGTACTGGCGCAAAGCGTCGGTGCGGTGATCATCGCCACCTGGGCGCATGACTACGCACCGAAGATCCGCGCACTGGTGCTCGCCTCACCCGCCTTCAAGGTCAAGCTGTACGTACCGTTCGCACGGCCCGGGTTGAAGCTCATGCGCGCCTGGCGTGGCAATTTCTTCGTCAACAGCTACGTGAAGGCCAAGTACCTCAGCCACGATCCGCAGCGCATAGCGTCCTTCGAACAGGACCCGCTGATCAGCCGGCCGATCTCGGTGAACATGCTGCTGGGCCTGTACGAGGCTGCCGAGCGCGTGGTCGCCGACGCTCAGGCGATCCAGATCCCCACCCAGTTGCTGATCTCCGGTAGCGATTTCGTGGTGCACCGCAAGCCCCAGGAGCAGTTCTTCGAGCACCTGGGCAGCCTGGACAAAGAAATGCACAGCCTGCCCGGGTTCTTCCATGACACCTTGGGCGAGCGTGACCGTGCCCACGCGCTGACCCGCATTCGCCGCTTCGTACTGAAAGCCTTCGAGCAGCCGCTGCAGCGACCCTCACTGCTGGACGCCGACCGCCTCGGCTGGAGCTGCGCCGAGGCGGAAGAACTGTCTGCACCGCTGCCGAAGAACTCACTGCGCGATCTCTACTGGCGCGCCACGCGGGCCAGCATGCGGCTTGGCAGCAGTGTTTCTGCGGGCGTGAAGCTGGGTTTCGACACCGGCTTCGATTCCGGCAGTACCCTGGATTACGTTTACCGCAATACGCCCACCGGCAGCTCGCCAGTGGGCCGACTGATCGATCGCAACTACCTGAACTCCATCGGCTGGCGGGGTATCCGTCAACGCAAGGTGCACGCCGAAGAACTGCTGCGCCTGGCCATGGGCAAATTGCGTGAGCAAGCTCGCCAGGTACGCATCGTCGATATCGCTGCAGGCCACGGCCGCTACATCCTTGAAGCGTTGGAGCAGGGTACCGACAAGCCCGACTCGATCCTGCTGCGTGACTACAGCGACATCAACGTGCGCGACGGTGCCGCGCTGATCGAGCAGAAGGGCCTGGGCAGCATCGCCCGCTTCGTCAAAGGCGATGCCTTCGACAAGGCCGACCTGGCTGCGCTGGATCCGAAGCCGACGCTGGCAGTGGTCTCCGGCCTCTATGAGTTGTTCGGCAGCAACCAGATGGTCGGCGAGTCGCTGGCGGGCTTGGCGGCAGCCGTGGAAGAGGGTGGCTACCTGATCTATACCGGTCAGCCGTGGCACCCGCAACTGGAGCTGATCGCCCGCGCGCTGACCAGCCACCGTGGCGGCGAGGCGTGGGTGATGCGTCGGCGCAGCCAGGCGGAAATGGATCAGTTGGTCGAAGCGGCAGGCTTTCGCAAGCTGACTCAACGTGTCGACGAGTGGGGCATCTTCAGCGTGTCCCTGGCGCAGCGGGTGTCTTGATGACGCCCGCCGCGGTCATCCGCGAAAGCGGGTTATGGAAGCGCGGCGTCCTCTGGCTGCTACTGCTCGCGCCACTGTTCTTCGGCACCTATGGCTTCGCCAACTGGTTCACCGGGCAGCGCGATGACGTCGGCAGCCTGGTATTCGCCTGGGAGCGGCAGATTCCCCTGTGGCCCTGGACGATCATTCCCTACTGGTCGATCGATCTGCTCTACGGCCTGGCCTTCCTGCTACCGGCCACCCGTGGTGCAGTGGACAGGCTCGGCTTGCGTTTGCTGACCGCGCAAGTGATCTGCATCACCTGCTTCCTGCTCTGGCCGCTGCGCTTCACCTTCGACCGTCCGGCGCTGGATGGCCTGTTCGGGCTGATGTTCGACGTACTGATGGGCTTCGACAAACCCTTCAATCAGGCACCCTCGCTGCACATCACCCTGCTGGTGGTGCTCTGGGCCTGCTTTGCCCATTCGGCGGCTGGTGTATGTCGTGTCGTGCTGCACGTCTGGTTCTCTCTGATCGGTTTGTCGGTACTGACCACCTGGCAGCATCATTTCATCGACGTGCCGACCGGCATGCTCGCCGGCTTCCTGTGCCTGTGGCTATGGCCCAGCGAGGGGCGCAGCCCACTGTTCGCCTGGCGCCTGGCTCGTGATCCGAAGCGCTGGCGGCTGGCCTTGCGCTACGCCTTCGGTGCAGCGCTGTGCAGTGCGCTGGCGATCCACTTCGGCGGCTTCGCTCTGTGGTTGCTGTGGCCGGCGGTTTCGTTGCTGATGGTGGCGCTGAACTATGCACTGTTCGATGCACAGGGTTTTCAGAAGCGTGCCGACGGCCGCCTCAGCGCTGCCAGCACCTGGTTGTTGGCGCCTTATCTGCTGGGTGCCTGGATCAACTCTCGGGCCTGGACGCGCAAGCATCCGCAACCCGATGAAGTGGCCGACGGCGTCTGGTTGGGTCGCATTCCAGCCAAGGGAGAAGGGCAGGCCTTCAGCGCTATCGCCGACCTGTGTGCCGAACTGCCGTGCCGGGTTGAAGGCAAGGTCTACCGCGAACTGGCTTGCCTCGATCTGATCGCCCCGAGCACCGCGCACTGCCTGCAGGCGGCGGTGGCCATCGACGATCTGCGCGAGCACGGGCCGGTGCTGGTGTGCTGCGCGCTGGGCTACTCGCGCAGCGCCACCGCTATCGCTGCCTGGCTGCTGCACAGCGGCCGCTGCAGGAGCGTCGCAGAGGCGGTTTCAGTGCTTCGCCAGGCTCGCCCCCAGGTTGTGCTTGGAAACGCTCATTTACAGGCGCTGGAGGGCATCTTGAGCCAACCGGCCGCCACAGCTGGAGGCGCCTTGCATGACCGATGAAATGCACCTGCAACTGATCGCCGGGCTGTTGCGCCGCGGCAAAGCCCTCGACCGTTTCTCCAGCGCCCTGACCCTGATCGCTCTGGTTATCGGCCTGGGACCGCTGCTCGGTTTCATGGCGCTCACTACCGGCGGTGCAGTGTGCGTACTTCTGCTGGTCTGCGGCCTGCTGCAGAAGTACTACGCGCTGCGCGTGGCGCTGGATGCCGAGCTGTTCACGCACGTGTCGGGCGACCCGACGCAACTCGCCCGCCGCACCGCCGAGCTCGATCAGGCGCTGGTCATGCTTGGCCATAAGGCCGATCAGCGTTCTCGCTCCTGGGATCAACGCGGCCAGGGCGCGCTGCGTCTGCTGCGACTTCAGGGCCTGTGGCTCGGCCTGCAGGTATTCATCGCCCTGGCGGCCATCGTCTTGATGCCCTGGCTTTCACACATTCGATTCGGATAAGGAGCTGTCCATGCTTGCGTCACTGGTCGCCTTTCTCATCACCTCCGGTGCGCGTCTGCTCACGGGAGCCCGCGCCTTGTGGCTGGGCAGCACCGCGCAACCGGTACAGCGCATCTACTACGCCAACCACAGCAGCCACGGTGACTTCGTGCTGCTGTGGGCATCGCTACCTGCCGAATTGCGCAAACGCACCCGCCCGGTAGCCGGGTCGGATTACTGGATGAGGGGCTCATTGCGCAGCTTCCTGATCCAGCGGGTTTTCAATGGTGTGCTGGTGGACCGTCAACGCAGTGACCCAAATGCCAACCCACTGCAGTCGATGCTCGACGCATTGGCAGAGGGCGACTCGTTGATCGTCTTCCCGGAAGGTACCCGCAACCTCGAGGACGGCCTGCTGCCCTTCAAGGCAGGCCTCTATCACCTGGCCAAGACGCGGCCGGACGTGGAAGTGATCCCGGTGTGGATCGCCAACCTCAATCGGGTGATGCCCAAGGGCCGAGCCCTGCCATTACCGCTGCTGTGCACCCTGAATTTTGGCGCACCACTGGGCTTGGGCGAGGAGGAGGGCAAAGACGCTTTCCTCGAACGCGCCCGCGACGCTCTGCTGGCCCTGGCTCCCGAGGAGGTTTGAGATGGATCGCAATACCTTGCTGTTGTTCGCCGGCATTGGCGCCCTGCTGCTGCTCGCCAGCCTGATCGGCTGGCTGCTGAAATTTCGTGCCGGCCCCGGTCCACATCCGGTCATCGACAACCTCAATGCGCGCATCAATGCCTGGTGGGCGATGGTGCTGGTGATCGGCTTCGCCTTCCTGTTCGGCAATATCGGCGTGGTGGTGCTGTTCTACTGCGTGTCGTTCTATGCCCTGCGCGAGTTCATGACCCTGACGCCGACCCGGCGCAGCGACTATCCGGCACTGGTCGCGGCGTTCTACTTCGCGCTGCCGATGCAGTACCTGCTGATCGGCATCGGCTGGTACGGTCTGTTCGCCATCTTCATTCCGGTCTATCTGTTCCTGCTGCTGCCGATCCTCTCCTCCCTGGGCGGCGACACCACACGCTTCCTGGAGCGCACGTCCAAGGTGCAGTGGGGGCTGATGATCGCCGTGTACTGCATCTCCACCGTGCCGGCGCTGCTGACGCTGCAGATCGCCGGTTACGAGGGCCGCAGCCTGCTGCTGATCGCCTGGCTGGTGATCGTGGTGCAGATATCCGACGTGCTGCAGTACGTCTGCGGCAAGCTGGCTGGCAAACGCAAGATCGCCCCCAACCTGTCGCCGTCGAAGACCGTGGAGGGCTTCTTCGGTGGCGTGGCCCTGGCGACCCTGATCGGCGCCTCGCTGTACTGGATCACCCCGTTCGCCTTCTGGCAGGCTGGCCTGTTCGCCTTGCTGGTGTGCCTGCTCGGCTTCGCCGGCGGCTTGGTGATGTCGGCGATCAAGCGCGATCGCGGCGTGAAGGACTGGGGCCACATGATCGAAGGCCACGGCGGCATGCTCGACCGACTCGATTCGGTGTGCTTCGCGGCCCCGGTGTTCTTCCATATGGTGCGGTACTGGTGGGCTTGAAGCTCAAGTATCGATAACTAGCTGATTAACAATAAAAAACCCGGCTTTAAGCCGGGTTTTTTGTGCATCGCAAATGCAATCTCAGACGTCGAGGTTGGACACCGCCAGGGCGTTGGTCTCGATGAAGTCGCGGCGTGGTTCCACTTCGTCACCCATCAGGGTGTTGAAGATCTGATCCGCAGCGATGGCATCTTCGATACGCACCTTGAGCATGCGACGAACTTCCGGGTCCATGGTGGTTTCCCAGAGCTGATCCGGGTTCATCTCACCGAGACCTTTGTATCGCTGAATGCTGTGACGCTTGGTGCTTTCGGTCATCAACCAGGTCAGGCCTTCCTTGAAGGTGGTGACCGGCTTCTTGCGCTCGCCGCGCTGCACGTAGGCACCTTCTTCGAGCAGGCTGTTCAACTGGTCACCCAGGGTGGTGACGGTCTTGTAATCGTTGCTGGTGAAGAAATCACGGTTGAAGGTGATGTAGCTGGAGTTGCCGTGGGAGATCAGCTCCACCACCGGCAGCCAGAGGTGGCGCTCGGTGTCTTCGCGCAGACTGGTCTTGTAGGCCAGGCCGGACTTTTCCATGGTTTTCAGGCGAGCGTCGAACAGGGTCAGCCAACTTTCCATCGCAGCCTTGTCGGCCATCAATTCGCTGGTGACACCCGACAGGTAGACGAAATGCTCGGTGAGCTCCATGGGATACAGGCGCGAAAGGCGCTTGAGGGTCTTCATCACCAGGCGGTAGTCGTTCACCAAGCGCTCAAGCGCTTCACCGGACAGGCCAGGCGCACTTTCGTTGACATGCAGGCTGGCGTCCTCAAGGGCCGACTGGGTCATGTATTCCTCCATGGCCTCGTCGTCCTTGATGTACTGCTCCTGTTTGCCCTTCTTGACCTTGTACAGCGGCGGCTGCGCGATGTAGATGTAGCCGCGCTCTACCAGCTCCGGCAGCTGACGGAAGAAGAAGGTCAGCAGCAGGGTACGGATGTGCGAACCGTCGACGTCAGCATCGGTCATGATGATGATGTTGTGGTAACGCAGCTTGTCGATGTTGTATTCCTCACGGCCGATGCCGCAACCCAGAGCGGTGATAAGCGTGCCGACCTCCTGGGAGGAAATCATCTTGTCGAAGCGTGCTTTCTCGACGTTGAGGATCTTGCCCTTGAGCGGCAGGATCGCCTGGGTCTTGCGGTTACGGCCCTGCTTGGCAGAACCGCCCGCGGAGTCACCCTCCACAATGTACAGTTCGGAAAGGGCAGGGTCCTTCTCCTGGCAGTCGGCCAGTTTGCCTGGCAAGCCGGCAATATCCAGCGCGCCTTTACGGCGAGTCATTTCACGAGCTTTACGCGCCGCTTCACGGGCACGAGCAGCGTCGATCATCTTGCCGACAACGGCCTTGGCTTCGTTGGGGTTTTCCAGCAGGAAGTCAGAGAAGTACTTGCCCATTTCCTGCTCGACCGCGGTCTTCACTTCGGAAGAGACCAATTTGTCCTTGGTCTGCGAACTGAATTTCGGATCTGGCACCTTGACCGAAATGATCGCGGTCAAACCTTCACGGGCGTCATCACCCGTGGTGGCGATCTTGTGCTTTTTGGCCAGGCCTTCCTGCTCGATGTAGTTGTTCAGGTTACGCGTCAGCGCAGAACGGAAGCCAGCCAGGTGGGTACCGCCGTCACGCTGAGGAATGTTGTTGGTGAAGCACAGCAGGTTTTCGTTGAAGCTGTCGTTCCACTGCAGGGCCACTTCCACACCGACACCGTCGTCTCGTTGCACGGAGAAGTGAAACACCTGGTTCACGGCTGTCTTGTTGACGTTCAAGTATTCAACGAATGCACGCAGGCCACCCTCGTACTTGAACAGCTCTTCCTTGGCGGTACGCTCATCCTTCAGAAGAATGCCGACACCAGAGTTCAAGAACGACAGTTCGCGCAGGCGCTTGGCCAGAATGTCCCAACTGAAATGAATGTTGGCGAAGGTGTCAGCCGACGGCTTGAAGTGGATCTGCGTACCCGTGGTATCGCTGTCACCAACCGCTGCGATTGGGGCTTGTGGCACGCCATGCACGTAGGTCTGTTCCCAGATCTTGCCGCTGCGGCGAATGGTCAACACCAGCTCCTTGGAGAGCGCGTTGACTACCGAGACACCAACACCGTGCAGGCCGCCGGAAACCTTGTAGCTGTTGTCGTCGAACTTACCACCGGCGTGCAGCACGGTCATGATGACCTCAGCAGCAGAAACGCCTTCTTCCTTGTGAATGTCGACCGGAATACCACGACCATTGTCACGCACACTGATCGACTCATCCGGGTGGATGGTGATGGTGATGTCACTGCAGTGACCGGCCAGGGCCTCGTCGATGGAGTTATCGACCACCTCGAAGACCATGTGGTGCAGACCGCTGCCGTCATCGGTGTCGCCGATGTACATGCCAGGCCGCTTGCGTACGGCATCCAGGCCCTTGAGGACCTTAATGTTATTGGAGTCGTACGTTTGGTTTTCGCTCATGCTTCACTCCCGGTGGTCGAGGTCTGGGTGATACGTCCATGTTCCACGTGGAACATGGAAACCGGCGTATCCGTTTGCCAGCCATCGCTCAACAATTCATGGTCTACACAGGTGATGAATACCTGGCAGTTCAAATCTTCCAATAAACGGCACAATGCGCGGCGGTGCTGTTCATCCAGTTCTGACGGCAAGTCATCCACCAGATAGATACATTGGCCGCGCTTGGCCTGATCAACCAAATGCCCTTGGGCAATCCGCAAGGCGCACACCACCAGCTTCTGCTGGCCGCGGGACAAGATGTCCGCTGCGTTGTGCGCACCAAGCCTCAACCTGAGGTCTGCTCGCTGCGGGCCGGATTGAGTATGCCCAATCTGCTGGTCACGCAACAAAGAAGACGTCAGCACTTCATTCAGGGGGCGGTCTTTGTCCCACCCCCGGTAGTAGCTCAGCGTAAGCCCTTGGAGCTCAACCAGCTCGCTCAGGGTACGCTCGAAGACAGGCTTCAGTTGCTGTATGTAGGATCGCCGATAACTGTCGATTTCATCGCTGGCCAGGCACAACTCGCGATCCCAGGCCGCTTGAGAAACGGCATCAAGTGTACCACGGCGAAGCCACGAGTTCCGCTGCTTGAGGGCCTTCTGCAGGCGTTGCCAGGCGGGGAGAAACCGAGGTTCCACGTGGAACACTCCCCAGTCGAGGAACTGCCGGCGAATTTTCGGAGAGCCTTCCAGTAAACGGAAGCTGTCCGGATTGATCAGTTGCAGGGGCAGGGTTTCGGCAAGTTGCGCAGCACTGCGCGCGTTCTGACCGTCGATGCGGATCTGGAACTCGCCCTGGCGATCGCGCGAAACGCCAAGATTGCTCTGCCGACCGTCCGCCAGACTTACTTGCCCGAACAGGGTGCAGACCTGTTGCTCGTACTGGATGACGGGCAAAAGGCGCGCACTGCGAAACGAACGCGCGAGTCCCAGCAGGTGAATACCTTCGAGAACGCTGGTTTTACCGCTGCCATTAGCGCCGTACAAAATATTGATGCGCGGGGAGGGAGCCAAGGTCGACGGCTCGAGGTTGCGCACTGCGGTCAGGTTAATACGGATCAGGGACATCAAGCGGACCGTGGAGGAGGGGAGCAAGCAATTGAGGGACCAGAAACGAAATCAGCTTTGGATGTAGCGGATCAGGATCTGATCCGAACATGCCAAAGCTGATTTCAATAACGCCTGGAGTGCCGCTAGCGGCCGCGACAATTACAGGCGCATCGGCATGACGACATAAGCCGAGTCATCGTTATCGGCTTCTTGCACCAGCGCACTGCTGTTGGAGTCGGACAGAATCAGACGAACCTGCTCGGTGGTCATTACACCCAGGACATCGAGCAGATAGCTGACGTTGAAACCGATCTCCAACGCACCACCGTTGTACTCGACGGCAATTTCTTCTTCGGCCTCTTCCTGCTCCGGGTTGTTGGCCTGAATTTTCAGAAGGCCGGCCGCCAGTTGCAGGCGAATGCCGCGGTACTTTTCGTTCGACAGAATCGCGGTGCGGCTGAAGGCTTCACGCAGGCCCTGGCGATCAGCGACGACCAGCTTGTCACCGCCACGCGGCAATACGCGCTCGTAATCCGGGAACTTGCCGTCTACCAGTTTGGAGGTGAAGGTGAATTCACCCGTGGTCGCGCGGATGTGGTGCTGGCCCAGGACGATGCTGACACTGCCATCCTGCTCGGTAAGCAGACGAGCCAGTTCCAGGATACCTTTGCGCGGCACGATCACCTGATGACGCTCGACCTGCTCGATGCTGGCTTCCATGGAACACATCGCCAGGCGATGGCCGTCGGTAGCGACAGCGCGCAGAACACCCGTCTGCACCTCGAGCAACATGCCGTTGAGGTAGTAACGTACGTCCTGCTGGGCCATGGCGAAGCTGGTACGTTCGATCAGGCGACGCAGCTTGCTCTGCACCAGATCGAAGGTCAGCGAACCTGGGCCTTCTTCAACGGTAGGAAAATCGTTCGCAGGCAGGGTGGACAGCGTGAAGCGACTGCGACCGGCCTTGACCAGCAGCTTCTGCTCGTCGACACGAATGTCGATCAGTGCATCAGACGGCAGGCTTTTGCAGATGTCCATCAGCTTACGCGCCGGCACGGTGATCTCACCCGGCTCGGCAGCATCTTCAAGCGCCACACGCCCGACCAGTTCGACCTCCAGGTCAGTGCCGGTCAGCGACAGCTGCTGGCCTTCGACGACCAGCAGAACGTTGGACAGAACCGGCAAGGTCTGGCGGCGTTCCACGACGCCGGCGACCAGTTGCAGGGGTTTCAACAGGGCTTCGCGTTGAATGGTGAAGTGCATGGTCTAGTCCCTTGCCTCGTGCATGGAATTGCGCATCACGTTGTCAGTGTACGCAGCAGGTTCTTGTAATCCTCGCGGATATCCGCGTCGGATCCTCTAAGTTCAGCAATCTTACGACAGGCGTGCAATACAGTGGTGTGATCGCGACCGCCGAAGGCCACACCTATTTCAGGCAGGCTGTGGTTGGTCAATTCCTTCGACAACGCCATGGCCACCTGACGCGGCCGCGCGATCGACCGCGAACGGCGTTTGGACAACAGATCGGTAATCTTGATCTTGTAGTACTCCGCCGTGGTGCGCTGGATGTTGTCGATACTGACCAGCTTGTCCTGAAGGGCCAGCAGATCCTTCAACGACTCGCGAATCAGCTCGATGGTGATATCGCGGCCCATGAAGTGCGAATGCGCGATCACACGCTTCAGCGCACCTTCAAGCTCACGTACGTTGGAACGAATACGCTGGGCGATGAAGAATGCGGCGTCGTGTGGCAGATCGACCCTGGCCTGGTCGGCCTTTTTCATCAGGATCGCTACCCGTGTTTCCAGCTCGGGTGGCTCGACCGCAACGGTCAGGCCCCAGCCGAAGCGCGACTTGAGGCGCTCTTCCAGGCCTTCGATTTCCTTCGGGTAACGGTCGCTGGTGAGGATCACCTGCTGGCCGCCTTCGAGCAAGGCATTGAAGGTATGGAAAAACTCTTCCTGCGAACGCTCCTTCTTGGCGAAGAACTGGATGTCATCGATGAGCAGCGCATCCACCGAGCGATAGAAGCGTTTGAACTCGTTGATGGCATTGAGCTGCAGGGCCTTGACCATGTCGGCCACGAAACGCTCGGAGTGCAGATACACCACCTTGGCATTCGGATTCTTGGCCAGCAGGTGGTTACCCACCGCATGCATCAAGTGAGTCTTGCCGAGGCCGACGCCACCATAAAGGAAGAGCGGGTTGTAACCGTGCTTGGGATTGTCCGCGACCTGCCAGGCAGCGGCACGAGCCAGCTGGTTCGACTTGCCTTCGACGAAGTTGTCGAAGGTGAATGTGCGGTTGAGGTAGCTGGTGTGCTTGAGGCCACCTTCTACTTGTACGTTACGCTCACCACGAGCCGGCGCGACACTGGACGCAGCACCCGCCATGGAATCGAAACTGGCCCGCGACGGCTCGGCTTGCACAGGCGGTTTGGGCGGCGGTGCGCTGACCTGCGGTGCAGGCGCGGACGGGCTGCTGTAGTTGGACACCGAGGGCGAGGGCGTCAGCACTGCACGAGGCGTGGAGCTGCGGCGGCTGCCTATCAACAGCGATATCGCCGGTACCAGGCCCGTGGCACGCTCACCGAGCAGCTCGAGCATACGGCCCATGTACTTTTCATTGACCCAGTCGAGCACGAAACGATTGGGTGCGTAGACACGCAGCTCGTCGCCTTCGGCTTCTACCTGTAGTGGACGGATCCAGGTGTTGAATTGCTGGGCAGGCAGTTCGTCGCGTAGGAGTTCTACGCACTGCTGCCAAAGTTCCACGGACACGGACATCCCCTGATCAAAAGCGCTGAGGCAAAAACAGCCGCTATTGTAGCCTCCACGGCCAGAGTTATCCACATAGGAAAGGTGATCAGTACATGACAAATCAAGGTGTTATCAAAAATACCGCACGTCGGCTGAACAACTTTGAACCCTGTGGATAACAGCCCATGAGGTCGGTGTGAAAGCAGGGGGAAAACCGAGTGGATAATCGGCCTGTGGGTAAACAGGCGTTTCCTCCCCAGCTTATGCCCGCTGATCCAACAGGCGCAGCACCGCTTTCTGACAGGGTTTCGGATTCTCGTAGCGCCCGAAAGCAGAGACGCCCAGCTACTTATCCACAGAAAGTGGATTGCCTAATTATAAAAAACATAACAAGCCTTTCTAAAAAGATTCTTTCCTTTATATTTCTCTATATGGAAAACACCTGGTTGGAAATTGACCTGGCCTGCGGCTTTCTCTAGAATCGCCGGTCTCTTAAAACGGGGACCATTCCGGTCCGTTGTCGACAACCAGGTAACCGCATCATGAAACGCACTTTCCAACCCAGCACCATCAAACGCGCTCGTACCCACGGTTTCCGTGCTCGCATGGCTACCAAGAACGGCCGTGCCGTCCTGTCGCGTCGTCGCGCCAAGGGCCGTGCTCGTCTCGCAGTCTGATTTTCCAGTCTTGTGGTGAGTCGAGGCTTCGGCCGGGAGAAGCGCCTGCTAACTCCCCGGCAATTCAAGGCAGTCTTCGACTCTCCCAGTGGCAAAGCGCCGGGCAAGAGTGTCCTGCTGCTTGCGCGCAACAATGAGCTTGATCATTCACGCCTAGGTCTGGTGATCGGCAAGAAGAGCGTCAAGCTCTCCGTTGAGCGCAACCGCCTGAAACGCCAGATCCGCGAATCGTTCCGCCTCAACCAGGACAACCTGGTGGGCTGGGACATCGTGGTGGTCGCGCGTAAAGGCCTTGGTGATCTGCAGAACGCCGAACTGGCTCAACAGTTCGGCAAGCTGTGGAAACGCCTCGCCCGCAGCAAGCCTGCCCAACAGGCCGATGCCCAGACCGGGGTGAACGACAATCCCCATGCGTAAACTGGTCCAAGCTCCAATCCGGTTTTACCAGTACGCCATCAGTCCATTGATGGCCAGTCATTGTCGTTTCTACCCCTCTTGTTCCTGCTACGCGCTTGAAGCCATCGAAACCCATGGCGTCCTGCGTGGTGGCTGGCTGACCGTTCGTCGTCTGGGACGCTGTCACCCCTGGCATCCCGGAGGCTACGATCCGGTGCCCCTCGCGAAACACTCCCGATCCTCTTCGATGGCCGAATAATCATGGATATCAAACGCTCGATCCTGATCGTCGCCCTGGCAGTCGTGTCCTACATGATGGTTCTCCAATGGAACCAGGACTACGGCCAGGCCGCTCTGCCGAATCAGACAGCTTCCACCGGCAAGGCCACCCCAGGCTTGCCGGAAACCGCCTCCGTTGCCAGCAATGACGATGTCCCGACGGCAAACGCCGAAGGCACCGATCCAAGCCCGGTGGAGGCCGTCGCTGTCAGCGATGAGCTGATCCAGGTTAAAACCGACGTTCTGGATCTGGCCATCGATCCACGCGGTGGTGATGTGGTGCGCCTGCAACTGCCCCACTACCCGCGTCGTCAGGACCGTCCCGATGTTCCGTTCCAGCTGTTCGACAATGGCAGCGAGCACCTGTACCTGGCGCAAAGCGGCCTGACCGGTGCAAACGGCCCTGACGCCCGCGCCAATGGTCGCCCGCTGTACAACAGCGAGCAGCGCGTCTATCAACTGGCTGATGGTCAGGACCAACTGGTCGTCGACCTGAGCTTCAGCGAAGCCGGCGTCAACTACATCAAGCGTTTCACCTTCAACCGTGGCCTCGATACCAGTTGCTCGGCCAAGGAAGTGGAGCAGAAGAAAGCTGGCTGCATCAGTGGCAATGGTTATCAGATCGGCGTGACCTACCTGATCAACAACCAGAGTGCCACACCGTGGACCGGTAACCTGTTCGCCCAGCTCAAGCGTGACAACAGCGGTGACCCGTCTTCCAGCACCGCCACCGGCACTGCCACCTATCTGGGTGCAGCGCTGTGGACCGCCGAGAAGCCGTACACCAAGGTGTCGATGAAAGACATCGACAAGCAAGGCCTCAAGGAAACCGTGCAGGGCGGCTGGGTTGCCTGGTTGCAGCACTATTTCGTGACCGCCTGGATTCCTTCGAAAGACGATACCAACTTGGTGCAGACCCGCAAGGACAGCCAGGGTAACTACATCATCGGCTACACCGGCCCGGCTCTGAACATCCCTGCCGGCGCCGAAGCCCAGGCCAGCACCACCCTGTATGCCGGTCCGAAGATCCAGAAGGATCTCGCGGCGCTGTCGCCGGGCCTGGACAAGACCGTCGACTACGGCATCCTGTGGTTCCTTGCCGAACCGATCTTCTGGTTGCTGGAACATATCCACAACCTGCTCGGCAACTGGGGCTTCTCGATCATCGTGCTGACGCTGATCATCAAGCTGGCCTTCTTCCCGCTGTCGGCCGCCAGCTACCGTTCCATGGCGCGCATGCGTGCCGTCTCGCCGCGCCTGCAGGCGCTGAAGGAACAGTTCGGTGACGATCGCCAGAAGATGTCCCAGGCGATGATGGAGCTATACAAGAAAGAGAAGATCAACCCGCTGGGCGGCTGCTTGCCGATCCTCGTGCAGATGCCGGTGTTCCTGGCCCTGTACTGGACCCTGCTGGAATCCGTCGAGATGCGTCAGGCACCGTGGATCCTGTGGATCACCGACCTGTCGATCAAGGACCCGTTCTTCATCCTGCCGATCATCATGGGCGCTACCATGTTCATCCAGCAGCAGTTGAACCCGACGCCGCCGGACCCCATGCAGGCTCGTGTGATGAAAATGATGCCGATCATTTTCACCTTCTTCTTCCTGTGGTTCCCGGCTGGTCTGGTGCTGTACTGGGTGGTCAACAACGTCCTGTCCATCGCCCAGCAGTGGTACATTACCCGCAAGATCGAAGCGCAGACCAAGGCTTCCGCAGCCTGATCTACTAAGCTTCGCCGGCTACACAGAACGCCCCCTCGTGGGGCGTTTTGCTATCCAGCGTTTGGAGAGTTTTATGTCCACATCCCGTGAAACCATCGCCGCCGTCGCCACTGCCCAGGGTCGTGGCGGTGTGGGCATCGTGCGAGTCTCCGGGCCCCGTGCACGGATGATCGCCATTACCCTGAGCGGTATCGAGCCGACACCACGGCATGCGCACTACGGTGCCTGGCATGACGATTCCGGCGAGGTGATCGACGAAGGCCTGCTGCTGTTCTTCCCCGGACCCAACTCCTTTACCGGGGAGGACGTGCTCGAGCTCCAGGGCCATGGCGGTCCCGTGGTTCTGGACATGCTGCTGCAACGCAGCATGGAACTGGGCGCACGCCAGGCCCGCCCTGGTGAGTTCAGCGAACGGGCATTCCTCAATGACAAGCTCGACCTGGCTCAGGCGGAAGCGATCGCCGACCTGATCGAAGCCAGTTCCGCCCAGGCGGCGCGCAATGCCGTGCGCTCGTTGCAAGGCGAATTCTCCCGTCGAGTGCATGAGCTGACTGAGCGACTGATCAGCCTGCGTATCTACGTCGAAGCCGCCATCGACTTCCCAGAAGAGGAAATCGACTTTCTGGCCGATGGCCACGTACTGAGCCTGCTCGAAGCTGTACGCACACAGTTATCCACAGTGTTGCGTGAGGCGGGCCAGGGCGCATTGTTGCGCGATGGCATGAACGTGGTGATCGCCGGCCGGCCGAATGCCGGAAAATCCAGCCTGCTCAATGCGCTGGCCGGGCGCGAAGCCGCCATCGTCACCGACATCGCCGGTACCACCCGGGATGTGCTGCGCGAACATATCCACATCGATGGCATGCCACTGCATGTGGTGGATACCGCAGGGCTGCGCGATACCGACGATCAGGTCGAGCGCATTGGCGTGGAGCGTGCGCTGAAGGCAATCGGCGAAGCGGACCGCGTGCTGCTGGTGGTCGATTCCACTGCACCCGAGGCCAATGATCCCTTCGCGCTGTGGCCGGAGTTTCTCGAGCGGCGCCCGGACCCTGCTCGTGTCACCCTGATCCGCAACAAGGCAGACCTTTCCGCCGAACCTGTCGGCCTGCAACTCAGCGACGATGGCCATGCCACGCTGGTGCTATCGGCCAAATCCAGCGAAGGCCTGGACCTGCTGCGTGAACACCTGAAAGCCTGCATGGGCTTCCAGCAGACCGCTGAAAGCGGCTTCAGCGCGCGCCGCCGCCACCTCGATGCCTTGCACCGGGCACAGAGCCACCTCGACCACGGCCACGCCCAACTGACGCTCGCAGGCGCCGGGGAACTGCTCGCCGAGGACCTGCGGCAGGCTCAGCAGGCGCTCGGTGAGATCACCGGTGCCTTCAGCTCGGACGATCTGCTGGGGCGCATCTTTTCGAGCTTCTGCATCGGTAAATGAACATGTCGGGGCTCTGTAGCTTCGCGCAAAGCCCTGCTTGCTCTCCCGCCTGCTGACCGATCTGCACTTATCCCCAGGGGCCACAGGCGTTCCGCACGCCCTGTCGGCCGACCGCCGCGGTGAATGGCAGTCCTGCCAAATTTTGCAGCATCACGCCATCTCATCGCCCACAAGGGGGTTCCTACAGGTTGCGGCTTGCTCCATTCAGCCAGCCATCTCCCTCATACAAAAGCCTCTCCCTTCTCTGCAATTTCTCTCACTTGCAGGTCCCGCATTCTGACCAGGACCTGCCATCCGCACCCTGTCTCGTAGCTCATTACCTACCTATCGAGGATTTCAACAGCCCAAATAAACCCTGTGGAAAACCGCCACTGAGCTATGCCCATAACCCGGTGACAAAGCTAGGGATAACCCACCCTGTGCATAAGTACCCGTTTTACACACAGGCTGATAACCGCTACCTAACACCCGCAGCCCAGGTTAATCCCGCTTTCATACATCGATGTACATCACGTGGTTAAAGGCCTGTAGCAATGTATCCACAGAAATGCCAGCCACCATTTATAAACATAAAAACAAGCCTTTTAAAAAAATCATTCTTTTTTCTTTTATTTACCTCCAGACCATCTGACCTGCAGGAGCGATGAGCGGACAAGGTGAAGCGCATCGGGACATCGGATGATTTCCCTGACACCCGATTGGCTATTTTTTGTGCAAAAGGCTTCTTTCAACCTGCCTAAGTCCCTATACTTGCCGCCCTTTCTCGCTTTCAAACCAAAAAGCTCCCTTACTCAACAGGCACGAGGTGCGTGGTGGATTTCCCTTCCCGTTTTCAGGTGATCGTCATCGGCGGCGGCCATGCCGGTACCGAGGCTGCGCTTGCAGCGGCGCGCATGGGTGTAAAAACCCTTCTGCTGACCCACAACGTGGAAACCCTCGGGCAGATGAGCTGCAACCCGGCCATCGGCGGGATCGGCAAAAGCCATCTGGTCAAGGAAATCGACGCCCTGGGTGGCGCCATGGCGATCGCCACCGACAAGGGTGGCATCCAGTTCCGCGTACTCAACAGCCGCAAGGGCCCGGCAGTACGTGCGACCCGTGCTCAGGCTGACCGTATCCTGTACAAGGCAGCGGTACGCGAGATCCTGGAAAACCAGCCCAACCTGTGGATCTTCCAGCAGGCTGCCGACGACCTGATCGTCGAGCAGGACGAAGTCAAGGGCGTGGTCACTCAGATGGGCCTGCGTTTCTTCGCCGATTCCGTGGTGCTGACCACCGGGACCTTTCTCGGTGGACTTATCCACATCGGCCTGCAGAACTATTCCGGCGGCCGCGCCGGTGATCCGCCCTCGAATGCCCTCGCCAAACGCATGCGTGAACTGCCGCTGCGCGTCGGTCGCCTGAAAACCGGTACGCCACCACGCATCGATGGTCGCTCGGTGGATTTCTCGGCGATGACCGAGCAGCCAGGCGATACGCCGATTCCGGTGATGTCGTTCATGGGCAGCAAGGAACAGCATCCTCGCCAGGTGAGCTGCTGGATCACCCACACCAATGCGCGTACCCACGAAATCATCGCTGCCAACCTCGACCGTTCGCCGATGTATTCCGGGGTCATCGAGGGTGTCGGGCCGCGTTACTGCCCGTCCATCGAGGACAAGATCCATCGCTTCGCCGACAAGGACAGTCACCAGGTGTTCATCGAGCCGGAAGGCCTGACCACCCATGAGCTGTACCCCAACGGAATCTCCACCTCGCTGCCGTTCGACGTGCAATTGCAGATCGTGCAAAGCATCCGCGGGATGGAGAATGCCCACATCGTGCGTCCGGGCTACGCCATCGAGTACGACTACTTCGACCCGCGCGACCTGAAGTACAGCCTGGAGACCAAGGTCATCGGCGGGCTGTTCTTCGCCGGTCAGATCAACGGCACCACCGGCTACGAAGAAGCCGGTGCACAGGGCCTGCTGGCCGGTGCCAACGCCGCGTTGCGTGCCCAGGGCAAGGACAGCTGGTGCCCGCGTCGCGATGAGGCCTACATCGGCGTGCTGGTCGACGACCTGATCACCCTGGGTACCCAGGAGCCTTACCGCATGTTCACCTCGCGGGCCGAGTACCGGCTGATCCTGCGCGAAGACAACGCCGATCTGCGCCTGACCGAAAAAGGTCGCGAGCTCGGCCTGGTCGACGACGATCGTTGGGCAGCCTTCGAGGCCAAGCGTGAAGGTATCGTCCGTGAAGAGCAGCGCCTGAAAAGTACCTGGGTGCGCCCGAACACGCCTCAGGGCGATGCGCTCGTCGAGCGTTTCGGCACGCCGCTGACCCACGAGTACAACCTGCTCAACCTGTTGGCGCGCCCGGAGATCGACTACGCCGGCCTGGTCCAGGTGACCGGTGAAGGCGCCGAGGATCCGCAGGTCGCCGAGCAGGTCGAGATCAAGACCAAGTACGCGGGTTACATCGAGCGTCAGCAGGACGAGATCGCTCGCTTGCGCGCCAGTGAAGAAACCGCGCTGCCTGTGGATATCGATTACGCGACGATTTCCGGTCTGTCCAAGGAGATCCAGCACAAGCTCGGCAATGCCCGACCACAGACCCTGGGCCAGGCATCGCGAATTCCGGGTGTCACCCCGGCCGCGATCTCCCTGTTGCTGATTCATCTGAAGAAACGTGGCGCCGCTCGCCAGATGGAGCAGACCGCCTGATGTCCGTGACCTCTCGCCACGCCGAAGAATTGCAACAAGGCGCCCTCGAGCTGGGTGTCACCCTGTCCGAGCAGCAACACCAGCAATTGCTCGCCTACCTGGCCCTGCTGATCAAGTGGAACAAGGCCTACAACCTGACCGCCGTACGCGACCCCGACGAGATGGTCTCGCGTCATCTGCTCGACAGCCTCAGCGTGGTGCCCTTCGTCGCGGAGGCTGGGGATAACTGGCTGGATGTCGGCAGTGGCGGCGGCATGCCGGGTATTCCGCTGGCTATCCTGTTTCCGGAGCGGCGCTTCACACTGCTCGATTCCAACGGCAAGAAAACCCGCTTCCTGACCCAGGTGAAACTCGAGCTGAAGCTGGCCAACCTGGAAGTTATCCACAGTCGTGTGGAAGGCTTCACGCCTGAGCGGCCGTTCGGCGGTATCTGTTCACGTGCTTTCAGCTCACTGGAAGATTTTTCCACCTGGACGCGCCACCTTGGCGATACCCAGACCCAGTGGCTGGCAATGAAAGGCGTGCATCCGGACGATGAGTTGCAGGCACTGCCAGCGGACTTCCGTCTCACTGCAACCCACGTGCTCAAGGTTCCCGGTTGCCAAGGTCAGCGCCATCTGTTGATACTGCGTCGCTCGGTTTAGGGGGAACGGCAACATGGCTAAAGTATTCGCAATCGCCAACCAGAAAGGCGGGGTGGGCAAGACCACGACCTGCATCAACCTGGCGGCTTCCCTGGTTGCGACCAAACGCCGTGTGCTGCTCATCGACCTCGACCCGCAGGGCAACGCCACCACTGGCAGCGGTGTGGACAAACAGGCGCTGGAGCACTCGATCTACGACGTACTGGTCGGCGAGTGCAATCTGGTCGAGGCCATGCAGTTTTCCGAGCATGGTGGCTACCAGCTGCTGCCCGCCAACCGCGACCTGACCGCCGCGGAAGTGTCCCTGCTGGAAATGAAGATGAAGGAAAGCCGCCTGCGTTATGCGCTGGCGCCGATCCGCGAAAATTACGATTACATCCTCATCGACTGCCCACCGGCGCTGTCCATGCTGACGGTCAACGCCCTGGTCGCCGCCGATGGAGTGATCATCCCCATGCAGTGCGAGTACTACGCACTCGAGGGGCTGAGCGATCTGGTCAACAGCATCCAGCGCATCGGCAAGCTGCTCAATCCGTCGCTGAAGATCGAAGGCCTGTTGCGCACCATGTACGACCCGCGCATCAGCCTGACCAACGATGTATCGGCGCAGCTCAAGGAACATTTCCCCGAGACGCTCTATCAAACCGTGATCCCGCGTAACGTGCGACTGGCCGAAGCGCCGAGCTTCGGCATGCCGGCGCTGGTCTACGACAAGCAATCCCGTGGTGCGATCGCCTATCTGGCGCTGGCTGGCGAACTGGTTCGCCGGCAGCGCGCGAACGCCCACACCGCAACCGTATAAGGAATCTGTGCATGGCCGCCAAGAAACGTGGGCTGGGACGAGGCCTGGACGCCCTGTTGGGGGGCACCAGCGTCGACGCCCTTGAGGAAGAAGCGGTCAAGGCCGATACCAGTGAGTTGCAGCACCTGCCTCTGGATCTGATCCAGCGCGGCAAGTACCAGCCGCGCCGCGACATGGACGCCACCGCCCTCGAAGAACTGGCCCACTCGATCAAGACCCACGGCGTGATGCAGCCCATCGTGGTGCGTCCGGTCGGTGACGGCCGTTACGAAATCGTCGCGGGTGAACGTCGCTGGCGGGCCACTCAGCAGGCCGGCCTGGACCGCATCCCGGCGCTGGTCCGCGAACTGCCGGACGAAGCCGCCATCGCCATGGCGCTGATCGAGAACATCCAGCGTGAAGACCTCAACCCGATCGAAGAAGCCATGGCCCTGCAGCGCTTGCAGCACGAGTTCCAGCTGACGCAGCAACAGGTCGCCGAAGCCGTCGGCAAGTCGCGGGTGACCATCACCAACCTGCTGCGCTTGATCGCTCTGCCCGAAGAGGTGAAAACCCTGCTTTCCCACGGTGACCTGGAAATGGGTCACGCTCGCGCCCTGCTGGGCCTGCCTGCCGAACAGCAGACCGAAGGAGCGCGACACGTTGTCGCACGGGGCCTGACCGTCCGTCAGACCGAGGCGCTGGTGCGGCAATGGCTGAACACCCAGGAGAAGCCCGTAGCCGCCACCAAGACCGATCCGGATATCAGTCGGCTCGAACAGCGCCTGGCTGAGCGCCTGGGCTCTCCAGTGCAGATCAAGCACGGTCAGAAGGGTAAAGGCCAACTGGTCATTCGCTACAATTCCCTCGATGAGCTCCAGGGCGTCCTAGCCCACATCCGCTGAAACAATTGCCCGCGCAGCACTAGTGCGAAAAGACTTTCGGGCAGTTGAACGGGGTGGGAACCACCCCTATACTCTGCGCGCATTTCGACGGCACAAAATGTGCCAAGTTATTGATTAGCTTGGTAACGAAGTCTGAGTACGATTTACCGGGAAAAATGATGGATATACGCACGCCAAAACGCCTGCCATTCCATCGACTGCCGGTGTTTCCTGTTCTGGTAGCTCAACTGATCGTGGCATTGGTTCTTGCCGCTGCCTGCTGGCACTGGCGGGGCTCGATCGGCGGATATTCAGGCTTGTGTGGCGGGCTGATTGCCTTGCTGCCGAATGTGTACTTCGCCCACAAGGCATTCCGGTTTTCCGGAGCGCGGGCAGCCCAGGCCATCGTTCGGTCGTTCTACGCCGGCGAAGCTGGGAAACTGGTTCTGACAGCGGTGCTTTTTGCGCTGGTGTTTGCAGGTGTGAAGCCTTTGGATGCGCTGGCGTTGTTCGGCGTGTTCCTGCTGACCCAATTGGTCAACTGGTTCGCACCCTTGCTGATGAAGAGATAACTTTTAAAGCCTTAGAGCGTTTGAGGGATTTATGGCAGCTGCAGAAACCGCTTCGGGTTATATCCAGCATCACTTGCAGAACCTGACCTATGGTCAGCATCCGGTGAATGGCTGGGGTTTCGCCCACTCCGCTGAAGAAGCCAAAGAAATGGGCTTCTGGGCATTCCACCTCGACACCCTGGGTATCTCCGTGGTGCTGGGCCTGATCTTCATTCTGCTGTTCAAGGCTGCCGCAAGCCGCGCAACCTCGGGCCAGCCTGGCGGTCTGCAGAACTTCGTCGAAGTGCTGGTCGAGTTCGTCGACGGCAGCGTCAAGGACACCTTCCACGGTCGTAACGCACTGATCGCCCCGTTGGCCCTGACCATCTTCGTCTGGATCTTCCTGATGAACCTGATGGACTTGGTGCCGGTGGACTGGATTCCAGTCGCTGCTGCCAAGATCGCCGGCGACGAGCACCTGTTCTTCCGCGCCGTTCCGACCACTGACCCGAACGCGACCCTGGGCATGGCCCTGTCGGTGTTCGCGCTGATCATTTTCTACAGCATCAAGGTCAAGGGCATCGGCGGCTTCCTCGGCGAACTGACCCTGCACCCGTTCAGCGCCAAGAACATCTTCGTGAAAATCCTGCTGATCCCGGTCAACCTCCTGCTGGAGTTCGTGACCCTGATCGCCAAGCCGATTTCCCTGGCGCTGCGTCTGTTCGGCAACCTGTATGCCGGCGAGCTGATCTTCATCCTCATCGCGGTCATGTTCGGCGGCGGCATTCTGTTGGCAGCACTGGCAGGCGTACTGCAGTGGGCCTGGGCAGTGTTCCACCTGATCATCATCACGCTGCAGGCATTCATCTTCATGATGCTGACCATCGTCTACCTGTCGATGGCGCACGAAGACAGCCATTGATGGCGTGACGCGCATCCACTGCCCTGGCGGGATGCGCGGCGTTTTCGATGGATTCCAGTTTCGGCTGGATCGCCCGCAAGGGCACTGGAAGCAACGATTTTGCTTTACCGCTTTACCCTTAGAAAAACCTTAACCAATACGACGTAAAAAGTCGGGAGGAAAGATGGAAACTGTAGTTGGTCTGACCGCGATCGCTGTTGCTCTGCTGATTGGCCTGGGCGCTCTGGGTACCGCCATCGGCTTCGGCCTGCTGGGCGGCAAGTTCCTGGAAGGCGCTGCGCGTCAGCCGGAAATGGTCCCAATGCTGCAAGTGAAAATGTTCATCGTCGCCGGCCTGCTCGACGCCGTGACCATGATCGGTGTTGGTATCGCACTGTTCTTCACCTTCGCGAACCCCTTCGTTGGTCAAATCGCTGGCTAATCACTCGAATTTTCGAGCTGATTGGTGTGATGGACAACGAACGAGCGAGGTGTTGGCGTGAACATTAATGCAACCCTGATTGGCCAGTCCGTTGCCTTCTTTATCTTCGTGCTGTTCTGCATGAAGTTCGTGTGGCCTCCGGTCATTGCGGCTTTGCAAGAACGTCAGAAGAAGATTGCAGAAGGTCTGGATGCAGCCAGTCGTGCGGCTCGTGATCTGGAGTTGGCCCAAGAGAAAGCGGGTCAACAACTGCGCGAAGCCAAGACACAGGCTGCTGAGATCATTGAGCAAGCCAAGAAACGCGGTACCCAAATCGTCGATGAAGCCCGTGAACAGGCTCGTGTCGAGGCGGATCGCGTGAAGGCACAGGCTCAGGCCGAGATCGAACAGGAAATCAACAGCATCAAAGACGTGCTGCGTGCCCAAGTGGGTGCTCTGGCCGTTGGCGGTGCCGAGAAGATCCTGGGCGCATCTATCGACCAAAACGCGCATGCGGAGCTGGTTTCCAAACTGGCCGCCGAAATTTAAGCGAGGGCGCGATCATGGCAGAACTGACCACGTTGGCCCGACCTTACGCCAAGGCGGCCTTCGAATACGCCCAGGCTCACCAGCAGCTGGCCTCTTGGTCAGCCATGCTCGGCCTGGCAGCGGCGGTGTCGCAAGACGCCACCCTGCAGCGCGTGTTCAAGGCCCCGCGTTTGACGAGTACAGACAAGGCCACCACCTTCGTCGAGGTGTGTGGTGACAAGTTCGACGCCCAGGTACGCAATTTCATCCACGTTGTCGCAGAGAACGATCGTCTGGCCCTGTTGCCGGAAATCTACTCGCTGTTCGAGCTCTACAAGGCCGAACAGGAGAAGTCGATCGACGTGGATGTCACCAGTGCCTTCGCATTGAGCGATGAACAGCAAGACAAACTCGCCAAGGTTCTCAGTGCACGGCTCGGCCGGGAAGTGCGCCTGCATGCTGCGGAGGATGCCGCCTTGATTGGTGGTGTCGTAATCCGCGCCGGCGACCTGGTTATCGATGGCTCAGTTCGCGGCAAAATCGCGAAGCTGGCCGAAGCATTGAAATCTTGAGTTTGAAGGGGCAGCAGAGCTATGCAGCAACTCAATCCTTCCGAAATTAGTGAAATCATCAAGGGACGTATCGAGAAACTCGACGTCTCTTCCCAAGCCCGTAACGAAGGCACTGTCGTCAGCGTGTCTGACGGTATCGTGCGCATTCACGGTCTCGCCGACGTCATGTACGGCGAAATGATCGAGTTCCCGGGCAGCGTCTACGGTATGGCACTGAACCTGGAGCAAGACTCCGTAGGTGCCGTAATCCTGGGTGCGTACACCACCCTGGCCGAAGGCATGAGCGCCAAGTGCACGGGCCGCATCCTGGAAGTTCCGGTTGGTCCGGAACTGCTGGGCCGCGTTGTCGACGCACTGGGCAACCCGATCGATGGCAAAGGCCCGGTCAATGCTCAAGCCACCGACGCCGTCGAGAAAGTCGCACCTGGCGTGATCTGGCGTAAGTCGGTCGACCAGCCGGTGCAGACCGGTTACAAGTCGGTCGATGCCATGATCCCGGTAGGCCGTGGCCAGCGTGAGCTGATCATCGGTGACCGTCAGATCGGCAAGACTGCTCTGGCCGTCGACGCCATCATCAACCAGAAGAACAGCGGCATATTCTGTGTCTACGTAGCCATCGGTCAGAAGCAATCGACCATAGCCAACGTGGTTCGCAAACTCGAAGAGTCCGGTGCTCTGGCCAACACCATCGTGGTGGCTGCCTCGGCTTCCGAATCCGCTGCGCTGCAGTTCCTGGCTCCTTACGCCGGCTGCACCATGGGCGAATACTTCCGTGACCGCGGTGAAGATGCCCTGATCGTGTACGACGACCTCTCCAAGCAGGCCGTCGCTTACCGTCAGATCTCCCTGCTGCTGCGCCGTCCGCCAGGCCGTGAAGCCTACCCGGGCGACGTGTTCTATCTCCACAGCCGTCTGCTGGAGCGTGCATCGCGCGTTTCCGAAGAGTACGTCGAGAAGTTCACCAATGGCGCCGTGACTGGCAAGACCGGCTCCCTGACCGCTCTGCCGATCATCGAAACCCAGGCTGGCGACGTTTCCGCGTTCGTTCCGACCAACGTGATTTCCATCACCGACGGTCAGATCTTCCTGGAATCGGCCATGTTCAACTCGGGTATCCGTCCGGCCGTCAACGCCGGTATCTCGGTATCCCGTGTGGGTGGTGCTGCGCAGACCAAGATCATCAAGAAGCTCTCCGGTGGTATCCGTACCGCTCTGGCTCAGTACCGTGAACTGGCGGCATTCGCCCAGTTCGCTTCTGACCTGGACGAAGCCACCCGCAAGCAGCTTGAGCACGGCCAGCGCGTTACCGAGCTGATGAAGCAGAAGCAATACGCTCCGATGTCCATCGCGGACATGGCGCTGTCGCTGTATGCCGCAGAGCGTGGTTTCCTGACCGACATCGAAGTCGCCAAGATCATCAGCTTCGAGCAGGCTCTGATCGCCTTCTTCAACCGTGATTACGCCGCTCTGATGGCGAAGATCAACGAGAAGGGTGACTTCAATGACGACATCGATGGCCAGCTGAAAGCCGGTATCGAGAAGTTCAAAGCCACCCAAACCTGGTAAGCCGCAGCGGGCGCCCAACGGCGCCCGCCTGCTAACCCGATAGGTGTGAAATGGCAGGCGCAAAAGAGATTCGCAGCAAGATTGCGAGCATCAAAAGCACGCAGAAGATCACCAGCGCCATGGAAAAGGTGGCGGTCAGCAAGATGCGCAAGGCACAACAGCGCATGGCAGCTAGCCGTCCCTACGCGGAGCGTATCCGCCAGGTAATTGGTCATTTGGCCAACGCCAACCCGGAATACCGTCATCCCTTCATGATCGAACGCGAAGTAAAGCGCGTCGGTTACGTGGTGGTGAGTTCGGACCGTGGTCTGTGCGGTGGCTTGAATACCAACCTGTTCAAGGCCCTGGTTAAGGACATGTCGGCAAACCGCGAGCGCGGCGTGGAGATCGATCTCTGCGTGGTTGGCAGCAAGGGCGCGGCATTCTTCCGCAACTTTGGTGGCAACGTCGTAGCTGCGATCAGCCACCTCGGCGAAGAGCCGTCGATCAATGATCTGATCGGCAGCGTCAAGGTGATGCTCGATGCTTACCTGGAAGGGCGCATCGACCGTTTGTCCGTGGTTTCCAACAAGTTCATCAATACCATGACCCAGAAGCCGACCGTGGAGCAGTTGATTCCACTGGTGGCCGATCCGGATCAGGAACTGAAGCACCACTGGGACTACCTGTACGAACCCGACGCCAAGCAACTGCTTGACGGGCTGATGGTGCGCTACGTGGAGTCGCAGGTGTATCAGGCAGTGGTCGAGAACAACGCAGCCGAACAGGCCGCGCGGATGATTGCGATGAAGAATGCCACCGACAACGCTGGCGACATCATCAAAGACCTGCAGTTGGTTTACAACAAGGCACGTCAGGCAGCGATCACCCAGGAAATTTCGGAAATCGTCGGCGGCGCTGCCGCGGTTTAACGGTTCAAATATTCAGAGGAACCAAAGATGAGTAGCGGACGTATCGTTCAAATCATCGGCGCCGTCATCGACGTGGAATTCCCGCGTGACAAGGTGCCGAGTGTTTATGAAGCGCTGAAAGTAGTCGGCGCCGAAACCACTCTGGAAGTTCAGCAGCAGCTGGGCGACGGCGTGGTGCGTACCATTGCGATGGGTTCGACCGAAGGCCTGAAACGTGGCCTGGACGTCGACAGCACTGGCGCAGGCATCCAGGTACCGGTCGGGGTGAAAACCCTGGGCCGTATCATGGACGTACTGGGCAACCCGATCGACGAAGCTGGCCCGATTGGCGAAGAAGAGCGTTGGGGCATTCACCGTCCTGCGCCGACCTACGCCGAGCAAGCTGGCTCCAACGAGCTGCTGGAAACCGGCATCAAGGTCATCGACCTGGTCTGCCCGTTCGCCAAGGGCGGTAAAGTCGGTCTGTTCGGTGGTGCCGGTGTCGGCAAGACCGTGAACATGATGGAACTGATCCGTAACATCGCCATCGAGCACAGCGGTTATTCCGTGTTCGCCGGTGTGGGTGAGCGTACTCGTGAGGGTAACGACTTCTACCACGAGATGAAGGACTCCAACGTTCTCGACAAGGTAGCCCTGGTCTACGGTCAGATGAACGAGCCACCAGGCAACCGTCTGCGCGTAGCACTGACCGGCCTGACCATGGCCGAGAAGTTCCGTGACGAAGGCCGTGATGTTCTGTTCTTCGTGGACAACATCTACCGCTACACCCTGGCCGGTACCGAAGTATCCGCACTGCTCGGCCGTATGCCGTCTGCAGTAGGTTATCAGCCGACCCTGGCTGAAGAGATGGGTGTTCTGCAAGAGCGCATCACGTCGACCAAGACCGGTTCGATCACCTCGATCCAGGCCGTATACGTCCCTGCGGACGACTTGACCGACCCGAGCCCGGCGACCACCTTCGCCCACTTGGACGCCACCGTCGTACTGTCCCGTGACATCGCTTCCTTGGGTATCTACCCAGCGGTCGATCCACTCGACTCGACTTCGCGCCAGCTGGACCCGAACGTGATCGGCCAGGAGCACTACGACACCGCTCGCGGCGTTCAGTACGTGCTGCAGCGCTACAAAGAGCTGAAGGACATCATCGCGATCCTCGGCATGGACGAACTGTCGGAAGAAGACAAGCAGCTGGTATCCCGTGCTCGTAAGATCCAGCGCTTCCTGTCCCAGCCGTTCTTCGTGGCCGAAGTCTTCACCGGTTCGCCAGGCAAGTACGTTTCCCTGAAGGACACCATCGCTGGTTTCAGCGGCATCCTCAAAGGTGAGTACGATCACCTGCCGGAGCAGGCGTTCTACATGGTCGGCGGCATCGAAGAAGCCATCGAGAAAGCGAAAAAACTGTAATCACCCGTGCGCCCGGCAACGGGCGCTTACGTGAGGCTAGATATGGCTATGACAGTCCATTGCGACATCGTCAGCGCAGAAGGCGAGATCTTCTCCGGTCTGGTCGAAATGGTGATCGCCCACGGCAACCTGGGTGATCTGGGGATTTCCCCGGGCCACGCACCGCTGATCACCGACCTCAAGCCGGGCCCGATTCGTCTGGTCAAGCAGGGTGGCGAAACCGAGGTGTTCTACATCTCCGGTGGCTTCCTCGAAGTGCAGCCGAGCATGGTCAAGGTACTTGCCGATACCGTGCAACGTGCTGCCGACCTGGACGAAGCCTCTGCTCAGGAAGCCGTCAAGGCTGCCGAGAAAGCGCTGAGCGAGCAGGGTGCCGAGTTCGACTACGGTTCTGCCGCTACGCGTCTGGCCGAGGCCGCAGCCCAGCTGCGCACCGTCCAGCAACTGCGCAAGAAGTTCGGCGGTAGCTGATACCTGCGGGCTTCATCGTTGCTTGGTAAAAGGGTAGCCTTGGCTACCCTTTTGCTTTTCTATCGTTTTTGTTTCGCAGCCGACCCGTGCGGCTGCGATTGCCAAGGAACCGCTCGCCATGTCCCTCGATATCGTCATCCTCGCCGCCGGCCAAGGCACCCGCATGCGCTCCGCTCTGCCCAAGGTCCTGCACCCGGTGGCCCACAAGCCCATGCTCGCCCACGTCGTCGACACCGCCCGCAGCCTGCAGCCACAGAGCATTCAGGTGGTGATCGGGCATGGCGCCGAGAAGGTGCGTGAGCGGCTGGCAGCGGACGACCTGAATTTCGTCATCCAGGCCGAGCAGCTCGGTACCGGCCACGCCGTGGCTCAGGCGCTGCCGCAGCTCAGTGCCGATACCGTATTGATCCTCTACGGTGACGTGCCGCTGATCGAGACCGCGACCCTGCAGCGCCTGCTGGCTCTGGTCAATGACGACCAGCTTGGCCTGCTCACCGTCGAGCTCGCCGATCCGACCGGCTACGGCCGCATCGTGCGCGACGATCAGGGCGTGGTGCAGGCCATCGTCGAGCACAAGGATGCCAGCGCAGCGCAGCGGCAGATCCGTGAAGGCAATACCGGCATTCTCGCGGTGCCGGGCAAGCGCCTGGCCGACTGGCTGGGGCGGCTGTCGAACAGCAATGCCCAGGGCGAGTACTACCTGACCGACGTGATCGCCATGGCAGTGGCCGACGGCCTGGTGGTAGCCACCGAAAGGGCCGCCGACGAGATGGAAGTGCTCGGTGCCAACGACCGCATCCAGCTCTCGCAGCTGGAGTGTCATTACCAGCAGCGCATCGCCCGCCGCCTGATGGCGCAGGGCGTCACCCTGCGTGACCCGCATCGTTTCGATGTGCGCGGCGATGTCACCGTGGGCCGCGATGTGACCATCGACATCAACGTGATCCTCGAAGGCCGGGTAGTCATCGAAGACGACGTGCAGATCGGCCCCAACTGCGTGATCAAGGACAGCACCCTGCGCAAGGGCGCCATCGTCAAGGCCAACAGCCATCTGGAAGGTGCCGAAGTGGGTGAAGGTGCCGATTGCGGCCCGTTCGCCCGTCTGCGCCCGGGCAGCGTGCTGGGTGCCAAGGCCCATGTGGGTAACTTCGTGGAACTGAAGAATGCCGTGCTGGGGGAGGGCGTGAAGGCGGGTCACCTGACGTATCTGGGTGACACGGTCATTGGTGCGCGCACCAACATTGGCGCTGGCACCATCACCGTCAACTATGACGGCGCCAACAAGCATCAGACGGTGATCGGAGAGGATGTATTCATCGGCTCCAACAACGCGCTGATTGCACCTGTGGATATCGGCGATGGCTCCAACACCGCCGCTGGCTCGACCATTACCAACGACGTGCCACCCAAGAACCTGGCCGTGGCCCGTGGCCGCCAGCGCAATATCGAAGGCTGGCAGCGCCCGACCAAAAAGCAGAAGTAAGCTCCTTCTGTGGATAACTTGATCTTCCGGCTGCAGTCCGGGACGAGTCAGCTTATCCACAGGGCTTGAGCGTCTTGACAGAGAAGCTTCGTTAGGTTTTGATTCGCTCCATTATCTTTCGAATCGAAACTTAAGCATGTCGAAGCGCAACACACCGCAGCGCCGCCACACCATTCTCACCTTGCTCGCCGAGCAGGGTGAGGTGAGCGTGGATGCCTTGGCCAAGCGTTTCGCGACGTCCGAAGTGACCATCCGCAAGGACCTCGCCGCTCTGGAAACCAACGGCCTGCTGCTACGCCGCTATGGCGGTGCCGTGCCGTTGCCCCAGGAACTGATCGTCGAGAGCAGTCAGCCGGTTTCCCGCTACAAGCAGGCCATCGCCCGTGCCGGCGTGGCGCGGATTCGCGAGCATGCGCGGATCATCATCGACAGCGGTACCACCACGGCGGCGATGATTCCCGAACTGGGCCACAAGCCCGGCCTGGTGGTCATGACCAATTCACTGAGCGTGGCCAACGCCCTGAGCGACATCGAGCACGAGCCGGTGCTGTTGATGACCGGCGGAACCTGGGATCCGCACTCGGACTCCTTCCAGGGGCAGGTCGCCGAGCAGGTGCTGCGCTCCTATGATTTCGACCAGTTGTTCATCGGTGCCGACGGCATCGATCTGCAGCGCGGTACCACCACCTTCAACGAACTGCTGGGTCTTTCACGGGTGATGGCCGAGGTGGCCCGTGAAGTGATCGTGATGGTCGAGAGCGACAAGATCGGCCGCCGCATCCCCAACCTCGAGCTGCCCTGGAGCAGCGTGCACACCCTGATTACCGACGAGCGTCTCGCTGATGAGGCGCGTGAACAACTCTCGGCCCGCGGGATCCAGTTGATCTGCGCGGTAGCTGACGCTTCCTGAGGAGAACGCTATGTGTGGCATCGTAGGCGCCATCGCCGAACGTAACATCACCGCTGTGCTGGTCGAGGGCCTCAAGCGCCTCGAGTACCGTGGCTACGACAGCGCCGGTGTGGCACTGGTCGATGATCTGGGCGCCTTGCAGCGTCGTCGTCGCGTTGGCAAGGTCAGCGAACTGGAAAGCGCGCTGAGCAGCGAGCCGCTGCCGGGCCGTCTGGGTATCGCCCACACCCGCTGGGCTACCCACGGTGTGCCGACCGAGCACAATGCCCACCCGCATTTCTCCGGTGATCAGCTGGCCGTCGTGCACAACGGCATCATCGAAAACCACGGTCCGCTGCGCGAGCGCCTCCAAGGCCTGGGTTATACCTTCAGCTCCGATACCGATACCGAAGTCATCGTGCACCTGCTCGATCACACCCTGAAAACGCAGAGCGACCTCGCTGACGCCCTGAAGGCGGTGGTCAAGCAGCTCCAGGGTGCTTACGGTCTGGCCGTGATCAGCGCCGCTCGCCCTGATCGTCTGCTCGCTGCGCGCAGTGGCAGCCCGCTGGTCGTTGGCCTGGGCCTGGGTGAGAATTTCCTCGCCTCCGACCAGCTCGCCCTGCGTCAGGTCACCGATCGCTTCATGTATCTCGAAGAAGGCGACATCGCCGAGATCCAGCGCGACAGCGTGCAGATCTGGGACACCAACGGCACTGTCGTGCAGCGTGAGGTGGTGCAGTACCACGAAGGCGCCGATGCGGCCGACAAGGGCGCGTTCCGCCACTTCATGCTCAAGGAAATCCACGAACAGCCCACCGTCGTGCAGCGTACGCTGGAAGGCCGTCTGGGCAGCGATCATGTACTGGTGCAGGCTTTCGGCCCTCAGGCTGCCGAACTGTTCGCCAAGGTGCGCAACGTGCAGATCGTCGCCTGCGGCACCAGCTACCATGCCGGCATGGTCGCCCGTTACTGGCTCGAAGGGCTGGCGGGCATTCCCTGCCAGGTCGAAGTGGCCAGCGAGTTCCGTTATCGCCGCGTGGCGGTGCAGCCGGACACCCTGTTCGTCAGCATCTCCCAGTCCGGCGAGACGGCCGACACCCTGGCCGCCCTGCGCAACGCCAAGGCCGATGGCGGCTACCTGGCCAGCCTGGCCATCTGCAACGTCGGCATCAGCTCGCTGGTGCGTGAATCCGACCTGACCCTGCTGACCCACGCCGGCCCCGAGATCGGCGTCGCCTCGACCAAGGCCTTCACCACTCAACTGGTCGGCCTGATGCTGCTGACCCTGGCCGTCGGCCAGGTCAAGGGCTCCCTGCAAGCCGGTGTGGCTGCCGAACTCGTCGAAGAGCTGCGTCGCCTGCCGGCCCGCCTGGACGAAGCGCTGGCCATGGACAAGATCGTCGAGAAGGTCTCCGAGCTGTTCGCCGAGAAGCACCACACCCTGTTCCTGGGGCGCGGCGCTCAGTACCCGGTGGCGATGGAGGGCGCGCTCAAACTCAAGGAGATCTCCTACATCCACGCCGAAGCCTACCCGGCCGGTGAGCTGAAACATGGCCCCCTGGCCCTGGTGGATGCTGACATGCCGGTGGTCACCGTCGCACCGAACAACGAGCTGCTCGACAAGCTCAAGTCCAACCTGCAGGTGGTACGCGCCCGTGGCGGCGAGCTGCTGGTGTTCGCCGACGAGCAGGCCGGCATGAGCAATGGCGAGGGCACCCACGTGGTGAACATGCCGCACATCCACGACGCCCTGGCGCCGATCCTCTACACCCTGCCGCTGCAGTTGCTGTCCTACCACGTGGCCGTGCTGCGCGGCACCGACGTCGACCAGCCGCGTAACTTGGCCAAAAGCGTAACGGTGGAGTAATGGGCAACAGAGCTACGCTCGCCCAGCTTGGCCCAATCGAGCAGTTGCGCGCAGGCAAGCTGATGCGCCGCCTCGTGCAACTGATGGTCGGCCTGACCTTCTTCGGAATTTCCATGGCGCTGATGATTCGCGGCAATCTCGGCCTGTCGCCATGGGATTCGCTGCATGTCGGCCTGGCCAAACTGCTGCCTGTCAGTTTTGGCTGGATCGTGGTTGGTGTTTCGTTCCTGGTGCTGCTGTTGTGGATCCCACTGCGGGAGATACCTGGCATCGGTACCATTGCCAACGCAGTGGTCATTGGCGTTGTGGCTGACATCAGCTTGCGATTACTGGCTGCACCGGACGCGTTCGTCTGGCGCCTGCTGTTCACCATTGGCGGGGTACTGCTGTGCGGGCTGGGTTCGGCCCTTTACATCGGTGCCCAGCTCGGTCGTGGCCCGCGGGACGGGCTGATGACCGGGCTCAACCGGGTCACCGGCTACTCGCTGCGTTCCATGCGCACCGCCATAGAATTGAGCGTGCTCCTGGTTGGGTTCCTGCTCGCCGGTTCGACTGTCCTGGGCGTAGGCACCCTGTTGTTCGCGTTGGGCATCGGGCCGCTGACACAGTTGATGCTGCCCTGGGTGATGATCACGCTCGAGACGGCTGGATAACAACAGCAGGGCTGTGCTCGAGCGTCAGTGTTGCGGCGTCTCGTCTGGCCTTAGCGTGAGCACCTGTACACCATCTCTAGTGACCGCCACCGTGTGTTCGAACTGCGCCGACAGGGCGCCGTCGCGGGTCACCACCGTCCAGCCGTCACGCAGGGTGCGTACGCCAGGCTGGCCCTGATTGATCATCGGCTCGATGGTAAAGGTCATTCCTTCGCGCAGCGTCAGGCCAGTCTTCGCCTTGCCCCAGTGCAGCACTTCCGGTGCCTCATGCATTTCCTTGCCAATACCGTGGCCGCAATATTCGCGAACCACCGAGTAGCCGTGGGCCCGGGCGTGCTTTTCTATGGCGTGACCGATATCGCCCAGGCGGCCGCCGGGGCGCACGGCTCCGATGCCTTTCCACATCGCCTCATAGGTCACTGCGGCGAGTTGCCGGGCCTGTGGAGAAACCTCGCCAATCAGGTAGGTCTTGCTGGAGTCGGCGATGTAGCCGTTCTTCTCCAGGGTGATGTCGAAGTTCACCAGGTCACCGCTTTGCAGAATCTCGCCGGCGCTGGGCACGCCGTGGCACACCACCTCGTTGCGGGAGGCATTCAGCGCATAGGCATAACCGTACTGCCCCTTGCTGGCAGGGCGGGCCTGGAGCTGCTGGACGATAAAGTTATCCACAAGGTCGTTGACCTGCAGGGTCGACATGCCCTGCAGGCTGAGCCCATCGAGATGGCTGAATACCGATGCCAGCAGCCTGCCGGATTCCGCCATCAGGGCGATCTCTTCCGGCTTCTTGATCATACCGCTGCCTCTAAACGGCGCGGGGGGACTACACCGGCAGCGCGCATTTCCTCGGCGATCACCTCGTTGAAGCTCAGGTTCGGGTTCATCTCGCACAGCATGCCGATGCGGATCCAGAAGCTGGCCTGGGCGTTGATCGA
This sequence comes from Pseudomonas sp. MEJ086, assembly GCF_030209025.1. Taxonomy (NCBI): domain Bacteria; kingdom Pseudomonadati; phylum Pseudomonadota; class Gammaproteobacteria; order Pseudomonadales; family Pseudomonadaceae; genus Pseudomonas; species Pseudomonas sp. MEJ086. The sequence goes on along the minus strand of NZ_JARVSV010000030.1, from coordinate 101,657 downwards.
GCGACACGACACGCTGCTGGCCTTGCGAATCTGGTCGTGCAGTTCATCTTCGATATTGACGATGCCCATGGTGGCTCCTGATATACGAAATATATATGAATCATATATCGGCATTTGCATTTCTGTCATTACGGGGTGCAGGTGATGCCATTTCTCGACCCTGCCCGTCGGCTGAACCACGCCAGTGGTTGTAATAAGAACGATTCGCGAATAATGTGCGCGGTCGCCAGCTTATCCACGCTGTTCTTCGCGCTTGTCGGCCTCGGAGGGCGTCCATGTCGCTACCTGAAACGGATTCCATCGTTCCGCTCGATGTGCTCTACGGCACGCACCACGGCTGGCTGAATGGCTGGCTGCGGCGTTCGCTCGGCTGTTCGCAGCAGGCGGCGGATCTGGCTCAGGACACCTTCGTGCGGCTGCTGATGCGTAACAAGCCGATCAGCGATCGTGCACCGCGTGCCTTGCTGGTTCGTATCGCCCGCGGCCTGGTGATCGATCACTGGCGCCGTGACGCGCTGGAGCGTGCCTACCTCGACGCATTGGCACAGTTGCCCGAAGCCAGTCACCCGTCGCCGGACGTGCGCCACGAGGCGCTGGAGTGCCTGGAGCGAATCGCCTGCTTGCTCGACGGCCTCAAGCCAGCCATACGCGAGGCCTTCCTGCTCTATCAGCTCGGCGGCCTGACCCATCAGCAGATTGCCGAGCAACTGGGTATTTCCAGCCGTACCGTCGAGCGGCATGTGGCGAGTGCGCTGTTGCACTGTTACCGCGGCTGCTTCGAGGCAGCGCTGTGAGTGCAGCCGCGGAGCGTTTGCCGGAGGCCATCGTTTGCGCGGCCATCGAGTGGCAGATGCGTCTGCGCGACGATAGCGCCGGTGCCCATGTGCCGGAGCAGTTACAGGACTGGCTGGAGCGCGATGCGCGTCATCGACTGGCCTGGCAGCGCCTGCAGCAGATGGGTGGTCTTTTCCAGGCCAGTCAGTTGCCGGATGCCGCACAAACCATCCCCGTGTTGCGCCGCGCCGAAGCCGATCTGGGCCGGCGACGCACACTGAAGTTGCTCGGTTTCGGCCTCGTGGCGGGCGGCACCACGCTGGTGGTGACGCAGACCTCGCCCACCTGGCGGGCCGACTTCGCCACTGCGACGGGTGAGCGCCGCCGCATCAGCCTGGATGCGGCTGCCGAGGTGATGCTCAACACCGGCAGCGCCCTGGATGTCGAGGGGCATCAGGTGATCCTGCGTGCTGGTGAGGCGCTGGTGGAGGGCGCGCAGTGGCAGGCACGCTGCCGTTTCGCCACCTGCCAGGGCCGCAACGCCAGCGTGCTGCTGCGCGAGCATGACGATTACAGCGAGATCCGCGTTCAGCGTGGCGAAGCGCTGGTGTCCACTGCAGCCGGCCAATTGCGGCTACGGGGCGGCGAGGGGATCGGTGTGTCGGCAGTCGGCACGACCACCCTCGGCAAGGGGCCTATCGATCCTTTCGCCTGGGCACGTGGCCTGCTGGTGGTCAGCGACATTCGCCTGACCGACTTCCTGGCCGAAGCAGGGCGTTATCGCAAGGGCTGGCTGGGCTGCGATGCCGCCGTTGCCGACCTGCGCCTTTCCGGGGTTTTCCGCCTGGACGAGCCGGAGGTGATGGTGAGCAACATCACCCACCTGCTGCCGGTGAGGATCGTCGAGCGTACGCGCTGGTGGGTACGGGTGATGCCGTTGGCCTGAGGCGGGCGTTCGATGTGGTGGGCTGAAGCCCACCCTACGCCCAGTGCCCTGAAGTAATCGGACGGTATCTCGCGGGCCCTCGGCTGTAGGGTGGGCTTCAGCCCACCAATAGGGTTTTCCCCAAAGCAACAGCCGCTTGCGCCTCGAGCATTCGATGCAGGCCCGTCTTTCCAATCGTCTGTCGGACTTTTTCGATTCATCCGGTTAGAGGGGATCACTCTCTCAATGGATACCCTCATGCGTTCTGCCAGCCCCCTGCCGTTTCAGCTTCAGCCTCGTACGTTGTCAGGTGCCATCTGTCTGGCGCTGGCCTTGCTCGGTGGCACGGCGGGCCTGACGGTGCAGGCGGCCCCGGCCGATGCCGCTGCCCCGCGCATCGCCGCCGGGTCGCTGGAGCAGGCGCTGAGCGCCTTCGCCGAACGTGCGGGCATTACCCTGTCGTATTCCCCCGATGTGGTCCGCGGCCTGAGTAGCCCGGGCCTGGCCGGTGGCGGCTCGCTGGAGGAAGGGGTGGCGACGCTGCTCCGCGGCAGTGGGCTGGTCGCCCGCAAGACCACATCGGGTTACGTGGTGCTGCCGGGCAAGGCCGAGGCCAGTGTGCAGCTCGACGCCACCAGCATCGAGGCCACGGCGACGCAGAGTGCCTTCGCACCGGCGGGCGGTTACTTCGCCAGCAATGCCAGCAGTGCGACCAAGAGCGACCGGCCGATCCTGGAAACTGCCCAGAGCATCAGCGTGGTAACGGCCGAGCAGATCGCCGATCGCAAGGTCAACGCGGTCGAGGATGCGGTCGCTTACACCGCTGGTGTGCGCACCGGCGGTTCGGGGCTGGATCCGCGCTTCGACACCATCAGCGTGCGCGGCTTCGATACCACCATGACCGCAGACTTTCTCGACGGCCTGCGTCAGCCCTACAACAGCTGGCTCTCCATCTATGGCACCGAGGCTTACGCCCTGGAACGCATCGAGGTGCTCAAGGGGCCGGCTTCGGTGCTCTACGGGCAGATCAGCCCGGGCGGTATGGTCAACCGGGTGAGCAAGCGTCCGAGCCTGCTGGCCAGGAACCAGGTGGAAATACAGGCCGGCAACCACAATCACCAACAGGCGCAATTCGACGTGGGTGGTCAGCTGGACGAAGAGGGCGACGTGCTGTTTCGCACCGTCGGCCTCTACCGCGATGCGGAAAACTACATCGAACAGCTGAACAACGATGTACGCATGATTGCACCTTCGCTGAGTTGGCAGATCGACCCCGACACCAGCCTGACCGTCCTGGCCCAGTATCAGGAACGCGAAACCGCGGCGTCGCCGATGCTCTATCAGGACGGAGGTCGCCTGAGCGACTTCTGGCAGGGCGACGAGTACTTCGACAAGCTCCAGCAGCGCCAGTGGACGCTAGGGTATGAGTTCGAACACGCCTTCAACGACACCTTCAGCCTGCAGCAGAACCTGCGTTACGGCGAACTGGATACCACCAACCAGTACCTGCAGCCCACCGGCACCATTACCAACGGTGTGATGGAACGCGGCGCTGTCGGGGTGTACGAAGATATGCAGTCGGTGACCACCGATACCCGTCTGGTCAGCCGTTTCGCCACTGGGCCCGTGCAACACACCCTGCTCAGCGGGGTGGATTACGCCTGGTTCGACGGCTCGGTGTTGTATGCCAGTGGCCCCGGGCCGTCCATCGACATGAATGCCCCTGACTACCATCAGCCCGTCAGCAAGCCAGGCAATGTGCTCACCGATCAGGACAACATGAGCCAGCGCACCGGCCTGTACCTTCAGGACCAGTTGGAGATCGACCGCTGGCGCCTGTCGGCTGGCGTGCGCCGTGACCGCGCGCGCATGCGCGTCAGCGACAACCTCACGGGTGGCAACAGCACGCGTACCGATGCGGCCACGACCTTTCAGCTCGGCGCTCTGTACCTGTTCGACAATGGCGTGGCGCCGTATGCCAGCTATGCCGAGTCGTTCCAGCCGCAAAGCGGAAGCAACGCCAATGGGCCACTGAAGCCGACCGAGGGCAGGCAGTATGAGGTGGGCCTCAAGTACCAGCCGCCAGGCACCAATACCTTGCTGACTGCCTCGCTCTACCACCTTACGCAAGAAAATGTCGTGACCCGCGATCTGCTCGATCCACTCAATAGCGTACAGACCGGCGAACAGGTTTCTCGCGGCCTGGAACTGGAGGCCGTCACCGATCTCAGCGATCGCCTGCACCTGACCGCCAGCTACAGCTACAACGACCCCGAGGTGACCAAGAGCAACGACGGTAACGAAGGCAAGGATCCCAAAGACGTACCGCGCCACCTGGCTTCCCTGTGGCTGGACTACAAACTGCCGTTCGGCCTGGGCTTCGGGGCTGGCGCCCGCTACACCGGTAGCGTCTACGGCGACAACCTGAACACGGTCAAGAATGACGACTACACCCTGATCGATGCCGGTGTGCACTACGACTTCGGCGGTGGCCTGGATGGCGTACGCCTGGCCCTCAATGCCCGCAACCTGACCGACAAGCAGTACGTCAATTGCCAGGACGGCTTCTGTTACCGCGGCGAAGCGCGCAGCATGGTCACCAGCCTGAGTTATAACTGGTGATCGCGATTGGCTGGTGGCGTGGGTTGCTGAGCGCGCTGCTGCTGGGCAGCCTGGCGGTTGCCCAGGCCGAGCCGGTGGTGCTGGACGGTACCGAGCAATGGATGATGAAGAGCGCCGAAGGGCGCGAGTACCGCATCATGATCAGCCTGCCGGAGGGCGACGTGCCCTACACCGGCGGCTACCCGGTGATCTACCTGCTCGACGGCAATGCCTACTTCCCGGCCTTCCACGCTGCCAAGCGTGCTCAGGAGCGGCTGCGCGGGGCGATTCTGGTGGCCATCGGTTACCCGAGCGACACGCCCCTGGACTTCGAGCGCCGTGCGTTCGATCTCTCGCCGCCGCAACCCGCCGAGCGCAATACACCACCCCAGGGTGGGCAGGATCTGTTTCTCGACTTCATCGAGAAACGCCTGATGCCGAGGGTCGCCGAACGCTTCCAGGTCGATCAGGATCAGCGCAGCCTGGTCGGCCATTCCTTTGGTGGGATGTTCGGCATCTACACGCTGTTCACTCGCCCTGCGCTGTTCCAGCATGTGGTGGCGATCAGCCCGAGCCTGTGGTGGCGTGATCGCTACCTGCTGGAGCATGAACGGGCTTTCTTCGAGCGTGCCCACGCCGGTCAGCTGGATCTTATCCACAGCAGCCTCACGCTGTTGATAGGTGACCGTGAGGCCCCGCAGGGAATTCAGGACGCCCGCGCTCTGCAACTGCGCCTGGAGGATCTGTCGCAGTACGGGCTGCGCAGTGATTTCCAGATAGAAACAGGCGAAGACCACACGTCGGTGGTGTTCAGAGTGGCTTCCCGGGTACTGGAAGAGCTGACGAGTACGCGGCGTTTTTGACCCGAAACATGCCGGTTCGCGCTGTCTGTGCAGTGTTCAAAAAATATCCAGAGTGCTGAAGGCCCCGAAATACGTGGCACCTGAAGCTTTATCCACAGGTACTCATGGATTTTATCCAGAGTCCCTGTGAGTAAATCATGCTTGCTGATCAGATTCTGTACACTCTCCTGTAGCGCCCGTGGCGTATGGCCTGTAGCAGAGAGCTACCAGGTTATCCACAGAGTGGGCCACCGTATTTGTGAACAGTACACAGCCTGTCGATAACGTCGCTACGGCCTGACACGCGCTGCAAACAACTGTCATCCAACCGTCATGTCATTGACATAGCGTCCCTGCCAATCAGAACAAAGCAGGAGCGCCGTGATGCATGACGATCAATTGACTGACCTCGAACGCCTGACCCTTTCCCGCCGTCGCTTCATCGGCGCAGGTGCGCTGACCGGTGCGGCACTGTTTCTCGGCGGTGGCCTGCTGGGGCGCAGCGTATTGGCCGATTCGATCAGTGCCGCTGCCGGCAGCTCTCTGCTTGGCTTCGCCAACATCGCTGCTGCAACGGCCGACACCATCACCCTGCCGCCCGGCTATTCGTTCAGTACCTTGATCAGTTGGGGTCAGCCGCTGCACGCTGGTGGCCCGGCGTTCAAGGGCGATGGCAGCAACACGGCCGCCGAACAGCTGCAGCAGTTCGGTGACAATACCGATGGCATGAGTTTCTTCCCCTGGCCGGGTGACGCGGATCGTGCGCTGATGGCCATCAACAATGAATACGTCAATTACCGCTATCTGTTGGCTCACGGTGGTTTGCCGAAATCCGCCGAGGACGTGCGCAAAGCGCAGAATGCCGAGGGTGTGACGGTGATCGAAGTGCGTCGTGGCGCCAGCGGCTGGGCGTTCGTGCAGGGCTCGCCCTACAACCGCCGTGTACATGGCAACCTGCCGATGGACGTCAGTGGCCCGGCACGTGGCCACGAGTTGCTCAAGACTGCCGCCGACCCGGCTGGCATCGAGGTGCTCGGTACCTTCCAGAACTGTTCCAGCGGCCAGACGCCCTGGGGCACCTACCTGACCTGTGAAGAGAACTTCAGCGACTGCTTCGGCAGCAGCGATGCCAGCCTGCCGTTCAGCGCCGATCAGAAGCGCTTCAGCGTGTTGCACGCCAGCGCGGAAAACGAGTGGCACCACTTCGATCCGCGTTTCGATCTGGCGAAAACACCCAACGAACTGAATCGTCACGGCTGGATCGTCGAAATCGATCCGTTCGATCCTCAGGCCAAGCCAATCAAGCGCACCGCCCTCGGGCGGTTCAAGCACGAGAACGCCGCCCTGACCACGACCCGCGATGGCCGCGTGGTGGTCTACATGGGCGATGACGAACGCGGCGAGTTCATCTACAAGTTCATCACCCGTGACCGCCTCGATCGCGGTGATGCCAAGGCCAATCGTCATCTGCTCGACCATGGCACCCTGTATGTGGCGCGTTTCGACGAGGGTGACGGCAATGCCGATCATCCCAAGGGGCGTGGCCGCTGGATCGAGCTGACCGCAGGCAAGAACGGTCTCGATGCCGAGAAGGGTTTCGCCAGCCAGGGCGACGTGGTGATTCGGGCGCGTCAGGCGGGCACTCAGGTCGGCGCCACGCGGATGGATCGCCCCGAGTGGATCACCGTCAGCCCGCAGGACGGTCAGGTCTACTGCACCCTCACCAACAACAGCAAGCGGGGTGAGGAAGGTCAGCCGGTGGGCGGGCCGAACCCACGTGCCAACAACCTGTACGGGCAGATCCTGCGTTGGCGCGAAGGCGGCGATGACGCGGCTGCGGAGGATTTCGAATGGGATCTGTTCGTGGTCGCCGGCAACCCCGTTGTGCATGCCGGTACGCCTCAGGCCGGCAGCCACGCGATCAATGCCGACAACATGTTCAACAGCCCGGATGGTGTCGGCTTCGACGGTGGCGGCCGCCTGTGGATCCAGACAGACGGCAAGTACAGCAACAAGGGCGACTACGCCGGCATGGGCAACAACCAGATGCTCTGTGCCGACCCGAAAACCGGTGAAATTCGCCGTTTCATGGTTGGCCCGGTGGGCTGCGAAGTGACCGGGCTGGCCTTTTCGCCGGACTTCAAAACCCTGTTCGTGGGCATTCAGCATCCCGGTGAAGAGGGCGGTTCGACCTTCCCGGATCACCGCCCCGGTGTCCATCCACGCTCTTCGGTGATGGTCATCAGCCGTGACGATGGCGGTGTGATCGGCGCCTGAGGGCGCCTCTAAAAACGGAGGTGGTTGTTAGAGGGTCACCGTGGTTGCCCCCCGTATGACCACATTGCCGCCTTCCTCCGGAAGGCTCGGAATGCTGATGCCGAGCAGCCTCAGGGTCGGCACGATGGCCCTCTGGTCGCTGGCGCCCTCGCGGTTGTAGAGGCGTTGCAGGCACACGTGCAGCACGTAGCGCGGGGCATCGGGGTCACGGGCATCGAGGGCGATGTTGCCGTAGGAGGGGTGGCCATTCTGGCCGGGCAGGCTGGTCCAGCTGAAGCCGGCGGCATCCTGCTCCGGTGGTGGGCAGTTGCCGCCCAGCCAGCTGTCCGGCAGCCAACTGCGCTCCACCACGCGGGTGATTTCCCGGCTGAGCAACTGGGTGTAGGCGGCGTTGCCGGGGTCGACCTGCAGGGTGGCGCGGGCCGCGTCGGCGCTGACCTGCTTGAAGGTCAGCATCAGCAGCATGGGAATGCTGTAGGCGATGATTGCGTACACCACCACGAAGAACACGCCGAACAGCACGGCGAATTCGATGGCCACCGCACCTCGCTGTGAATCTTTCGCCGCGCGCTTCACATCACACCTCATCGAATCAGCTGGGGGATGCCGCAGCTGATGCTGTGGACCTTGATTTCGCTTTTGCCCAGTTCCAGACCGAGGCTGGTGAGCAGGCTACTCACGGCCGTGCCCACGGAGTTGAGCAGCGGTTTGATCAGATCGATTACCGGATTGAGGATGGTGAGCAGCAAGGGCTGGGCGTTGCTACCCAGGCCAAGCGAGCTGGCCAGGCCGGTCAGCACGCTGTTCAGCAGCCCGCCCTGGGGTTTTGTCTGCAATGAAGTGATCAGCTCATCGCGGCAGCGCGCCTTGTTGGTGGAGCAATTCACCAGACTCAGCTTGCTGTGCCATTCATCGGGCATGGTCGTATCCAGCAACAACAGCACGGGTCTGGGCCAGGTGAGGCCATCCTTTTTCATGGCGTCTCGAATGGCATCCTTGCTGCTGTGAGCCGCGAGGTATTTATCGGCGATCTGCGCAGCCTGGGCGGGGGTGAAGCCCGGAGAACCGTCCGCTCCCTTCGGCACCCCGAGCCCTAGCATTCTGGTGACCTGCGAGAGCAGGTTGGCGATCGAGTCGCCAATCTTCAACTGATTGACCTGGGTGATCTCCGATTCGTCCTCGGCGAGCGTCACCTCATCGCGAACTGGATTGGTACCGGTGCCAATCAGCGGCACTGCAGCCTTGCCCTTGATCAGGTCGACGTTCAGCAGCCGGAGAATGCTGGCGTCCTGCAGGTTGGATTCGGTGCAACTGGCACGGGTCGACCACAGCGTGCCGTTGGGCATATCGCCAATACAGATATTGCCGACCGTGGACTCGACGTCGATGGTCGCCTCCGGTTCTGCCCGAGAACAGTCGATATCCGTCACTTCGCCTTTGGCACTCACCAGATCGATGATGATGGGCAGCTTGATCGAGGTGCCCAATATATTGAGCAACGAGTTGGCCAGAGGCACACCGGAGCTGTCGATATCGATGTGCATGCGAGTCTGGGCGTTGAACGCTGTCGTTCCAACGGGGCCGATACCGATGGCTGGCGGCTCCACGACGCCAAGCTGCACCTTCACCAGGCCGAGAAGGTTCAGTTGATCCACCAGCAGGCCGCGTCCCTGAACGGCAGTCATCAGGCCTGTGGATAACACGTCGCCAAGCGCCAGCTTGGCATCCAGTGCCGAGCCGACGGCCTGGCCCGGGCCGCTGACGAGCTTCAACAGGCCGGGGCGGTCGTCGGTCGCCAGCAGGTTTACCGTGGCGTTCTGCAACTGCGAGTTCGCCAGGGTGCTGCCCAGGGCTCTGATATCGGCGGCCAGCGCCTGGTTGTGGTCGACCAGCTTCGCCGATACATCGACCAGTTTCTGAATACCGATCACCCCGATCTGGGTATCCACCAGGTCTACCAGCCCCTCGGAGGTCAGTGCCCTCAGTTGGTTTATCCCCAGGTTCACGCCAAGTGCCTGCAGCAAGCTGGCTGGGGTCACCTGAGCATTCGCCAGCCCGTCGGCGTCGAGCAGGGTCAGGCCGCTGAGGTTCACTCCGGCGGCCTTGAGCAGCCTCGGCACCACGCCGTTGCCGTTGAGGTCGAGCAGTTGCGAGCCGACGCTGAATACCGTCAGCGGGTCGCTGTCTTTCTCGGCCACCGCAACGGCTTGCAGGCTCACGGTGGCATTGCCGGGAAGGCCGAACAGGCCGCCGGTACGCACGATGATGCTGGCGGGCACCCGGCTGCTGGTGACCACCCTGACGGCCCTGCCACCGGCATCGATGGTCGGTACCCGGAGGCCATCGACGATCGTGATGCTTGCGCAGGAGGAGGCCAGCGACTGCAGGTCGCTGCCGGGGAAACCGTAAGAGGTAGCGTTTTCCAGGGCGTAGAGCTGTGCGTTGACGGTGTCCAGCGCGCAGTTTCCGGCCGCGAGTCGGGAGATCGATTCCAGGGCTGCGGTGTCGGCGAGTTTCTGCAGCTTGCGCTGTTCCAGATACAGGCGCCCGGTGTCCACCACCAGAGAGAGAAACAGGATGGCCATGACCAGGGTCGCGGCGCTGAGAATGCTGAACGCACCGCGCTGGCGCTGCAGGTCGGATCGAATGCGCTCCATGCTCAGCTCCCCGACCCGGCGTTGTACAAGCGAATGGTCGCCTCACCGCGTATCTCGCTGGGCAACTGTGGCACCTTCCAACCGAAGATGGAGAATGGCGGCATGATGCTTTCGGGGTTGTCGTGGCGTACGCAGACGCTCCACTGCGCACCGGTTTTCAGGAAGCCGTCGTAGCCCGCGCAGGGTTGCATCCAGGCTTCCGGCAACCAGGAATTACGCATCGTCTGCAACACGCGCTGCTGATAGAGCGCTTGCTGTTCCGGCGTGGGCGCGCGGGTATCGGGCGAGCGAATGGCATCGCGCAGGGCTTCGGTGGCCAGCTCCTGATAGGTGGCGCTGAGCAGGAACGGAATGCTGTAACCCACCAGGCCGTAGAAGATCAGGAAGAAAATGATGAAGGCGATGGAAAATTCGACGGCGACGGCACCGCGCTGCTTGTGAGCCGAAGGCATTTCTGAAGAGTGAGGCACTTCCCTGATCCCCATGCCGTTGCAGTCGCTCGATGCGGCGAACGCGCAGCAGCCTTCGTCGAGCGGCTGGTTGCGCAGGGCACGGCCACCTGTACATGGCGTCGGCAGGGATGATGCCGATGACGCACAGAGGTCTTGCCAGTAGATACTTAATAGCAAGCGGCCATGCGCCACGCCATAGCACTTTGTGACTAACACCAGGCGGGAACACCGGCCTGTCGGCGTGTCGCCCGCGGCAGTCGACGACTGGGCGTCTCGAACAGCGAAGATGCCTGCTGCGCCCTGTCGGGTTTCAGTACAACTGCGCCTTCAGCAGCGGCCTGAGCAGGTAGTTGAGCACCGTGCGCTTGCCGCTGAGGATATCCACCTCGGCCACCATGCCCGGAATGATCGGCAGGATTTCGTCGCGCCGCTTGAGCTGGCTGCCGTCGGTCTTGATCAGCACCTCGTAGTAGAACTCCTTGCCCTGTGCCGTCTCCTCCTCGATGGTGTCGGCGCTGATCTGTTCCAGGGTGCCGGTCAGGTAACCGTAGATGCTGTAGTCATAGGCGGTGATCTTCACCTTGGTGGGCATGCCGGGCACCAGGAAGGCCACGTCGCGGGGTTTGATCCTCGCTTCGATCAGCAGCCGATCCTCCACCGGGATCACCTCCATGATCGGCTCGCCAGGCTGGATCACCCCGCCGCGGGTATTGATCAGCACGGTGTTCACCCGGCCGCGTACGGGTGAAAGGATTTCGGTGCGGCGCAACTGATCCTCGCGCTGCTGGACGATGGGCTCCAGGGCGCTGAGTTCGGCCTTCTTGCTTTGCCGCTCGGTGTAGGCATCCTGGAAGTAGCTGCTGCGCAGTTCGGTGAGTTTGCCGTTGAGCGTCGCGATCTCCTGGCTCAGCTTGAGTGCTTCCATCTGGCTCACGGCACGTTTGGCCACCAACGGCTCGACCAAGTCGAGTTGCTGTTGCGAGAGGCGGATCTGCCGGTTGATGGCACTGACACCATCCTGCAGTTTGTCGCGCCGCGACTTGAACAACTCCTGCTCGGAGCGGGCCAGGGGGCTGGCGGGGTCGATGTCCTCGGGAAATGCGATGCGGTCCTTGCCGAGCACTTCGGCATCCAGGCGGGCGATGGTGGCGCGCATGGCCGCCGACTGGTTGGCCGATTCCTGGAACGAGGTACGAAAGCGCGTTTCGTCCAACCGCACCAGGGGTTGCCCGACCTCCACCAGATCGCCTTCGCCGACCAGCAGACGATCGAGAATGCCACCCTCCAGGCTCTGGATCTTCTGAATACGGGTGAACGGCACCACGCGGCCATCACCGCGCGTCACTTCATCGAGCTCGGCCCAGGCAGCCCACGCGATGGCCAGCAGTACGGTAGCCAGAATCGTCCACAGCAGGGGCCGGAACAGCGGGTGGGTGGCGCTGAGCAAGGGGTCTTCGAGCTGTCGGCGCAGCCGGTCATTGGACGGCATGATTGCCTCCTCGGCTTTCCGCTGGCGCGTTCACCACGTTGTCCTGCACCACCTGATCCAGCGCGCCATCCATGATCACCCGGCCCTGGCGCATCACCACGGCGCGCTCCACCAGCGAGAGCATGACCTTCTTGTGGGTAACCAGAATCAGGGTGCGCCCGCTGATCCACTGCTGCAGGTACTCGACCACCTGCCTTTCGCTGGTCTGGTCGAACGAGGACGTCGGTTCGTCGAGCAGTACGATGGGCGGATCCTGCACCAGCACGCGCACCAGCCCGACCGCCTGGCGCTGGCCGCCGGACAGGCTGGCATTGCCCTGAATGGGCATGTCCAGACCCAGCGGATGGCTGCGCACCCAGCCGCCCAGACCGACGCCGTCGAGTGCCTCGAACAGTTCCTCGTCGCTGACCGCGGCACCCTCCAGATTGAGGTTGTCGCGCAGCGTGCCGTAGAACAGGGCGATGTCCTGAGGCAGGTAACCGATATGCCGGCGGCGATCCGCTGGATCGATCTGGGTCAGGCTGATGTCGTCGACCATCACCCGCCCGGCGCTCGGGTCGAGAAGCCCGGCGAGCAGGCGCAACAGGGTGGATTTGCCGGCGCCGTTGCCGCCCAGCAGGGCGATTCGCTCACCGGCACGAATGCTCAAGGCGTTGACGTCGACGATGGGCGGCGCATCATCGTGGCTGAGGCGCAGCTGCTCGAGTCGATAATCACCTGCCAGGTTTTCCTTGCGTACGAAGCGCTGGCCGGCGGGGCGCTCCACCGGGCCGGTCATCAGTTGGTCGAGGCCTTCGAGGGCGACCTTGGTGTGCTGCCAGCGGCCGAGAATGCCGGCTATCTGCGACAGCGGCGCGATGGTCCGCGCGGAAAGAATCGAGCAGGCCACCAGCGCCCCCATGCTCAGGTAGCCATCGCTGATGCGGTACACGCCGAACACCACCACGCCGACGTAGCAGAGCTGCTGCACCGTGCTCACCCCGTAGCTGAGTGCCGAGGTCAGGCTCTGGGTCTTCATCGCGCTGCCGGCGAGCTGCGCCGTGAGGGTTTCCCACAGGTGCATGCAGCGGCCCTCGGCACGGCTGGCCTTGACCGTTTCCAGGTGCTCGATGGATTCGAGCAGGATGCCGTTCTTCACCGCCCCCTCGCGCAGATTCTGCCGTGACAGCCGCGCCAGGCGCCCCTGGGCGAGCAGCCCGGGCAACACCATCAGCACCGCCGCGACCGCAGGCACCCAGACCACATGGCCACCGATCAGGGCGATGATCAGCAGGAAGATGAGCACGAAGGGCAGGTCGCTGATCACCGCCGCGCTCGACGAGGTGAAGAACTCGCGCACCGACTCGAACTCGCGGATCTGCGTGCTGAAGGCGCCGACCGAGGCGGGCTTGGCGCCCAGCCGGGTATTGAGCACCCGCTCGAACAGCAACGACGACAGCTGCAGGTCCAGGCGTTTGCCCAGGGTCGTCAGCAGGTGCGCGCGCAGCCCGCGCAACAGGCTTTCCAGGACGATGGCCAGGGCCACGCCACTGGCCAGTACCCACAGGGTGTCGAAGGCGGCGTTGGGCACCACGCGGTCATAGACCTGCATGGCGAAGAGCGCAGCGGCAATGGCCAGCAGGTTGGCGATGAAGGCCGCCACGGCGACCTCGACATAGGAGCGGCGCAGGCGCTTGAGGGCTCCGTAGAACCAGTGCTCGCGAGTCGGGCTGGCGAACTCTTCGGCACGCCCATCGGGGCGGTAGCGGCATTTGGCGAACACCGCCATGCCGCTGTAGAGGCTTTGCAGGTCGGCGATGGCCAGACGCTGTACGCCGCCATCGCTGTGGGGCACGAGAATATCGGCCTGTTCGTCGTGTTGGCTGACCAGCACCACACAGCGTCCGTCTTCGAGCAGCAGCAAGGCGGGCAGCAGGTAATCGTCGATCCGCTTGAGCGGCTCCTCGGCGACCCGTGCGACGATATCCGCACGGCGCAGGGCCCGGGCGACCATGCGCAGGGGCAGGCGGCCCTGCTCCAGGGCGATGCCATCGGCCAGTTCGGCCCCCGTCAGCGGTCTGCCGAGCTGGCGGCAGAGCAGCACCAGGCCCTGACGCAGTGGGTCCTGATCGCCTCCCTTGCCGGCTGCTGCCAGGTTGTCAGGATCCATTCAGGCTGTTCTCCAACAGGGGGCCGAGCAGACCGATCTGCGCGGCGGCACGGTACTCGAGGCGCAAGCGTTCGACCTGCAGCACGATCAACTGGCGCTCGGCCTCGAAACGTTCGCGTTGTACGGTAAGCAGGTCGATCACATCGCGGCGACCGACCTCGAACTGTTCACGGTAAAGACCGCCGACCTGTTCCGAATCCCTCACCTGCACGGCGAGGGCATGTTCGCGCCAGAGCAGGGAATCGCCGATATCGAACAGGCTCTGCAACTGGCGGCGGATGTCGCGCAGGATGGCGTCCTGGCCCCAGCTGGCCGATTCCAGGCGTTGCGCGGCGGCAGTGGGGCGCTGGAAGTTGGAAAGCCCCTGGAGGGTGTCCATGCGCAGGCGCAGGTTGACCATCGAATCGTTCTGCAGGCGCCCGCCGATTTCCCGGCGTGTCGCCGAAGCCTCCAGATTCAGTTGTGGCAGCAACGCTGCCTTGGTGCCTCTGAGCTCCGCCTCGGCCAGGCTGGTGTCTTCCATGGCACGCAGGTACAGCGGCGAGCTGCTGATGATGCGCGGCAGGTCGCGAGTCGCCAGGTAGCGCTGCATGGAGGGCGGCCGTGGTTCGGCCAGGCCCTCGGGGGGCGCTCCGGTGAGCAGGGCGAGCTGGTTGCTGGCATCGAGCAGGGCGCCTTTTTCCAGCGCCAGCTGCTCCTGGGCGCGGGAGATTTCCAGGCCGGCGCGATCCTGCTCGCTACGGTCCGAATAACCATCCGCACCGCGCGCCTCGGTCATTGCCCGGATGTCGTCGAGCAGACGAATATGGCGGCGTACGGCATCGATGCGGCGCTGCGCGACCAGCACGTCCAGGTACGTCTCGACGATATCCAGGGCAGCATCTTCGCGGGTGACTTCTGCGCTGGCCGAAAGCTGGCGCTGGGTCGCCTTGGCGGTATCCACCTGGCTGTCCACGCGGCCCCAGTCGTAAAGCATCTGCGAGACGGTGACGTCGTAGACGGCCTCGCCGATATCGAACTCCTGCGGGCCGCCGGACAGCGACAGCGACGGGTAGTAGCCACCCTTGGCGATCTTCACCTCGGTTTCCGCCCGTGCGGCCTCGGAGAGCGCCGCACGCACCTGTGGATGAATCGCCAGGCCGTTGCGTACCGCCTGGTCCAGTGGCATGGCCTGCACGGACACGGGCAGGCACAGGGCGATTGCAACGCGAATGACCCAGTCACGACGACGCGTATCCATACTGCGCAGCGGCTTCCCTATCAACTGACCACGACCTGTACCGTATTCTCTTCCACCAGCAGCGTGGTGCTTCCGTAGGTATAGACGTCGTAGGTGATGCCGTCGATCTGCTGCGCCCCGGTTTTCAGCGCGCTGGCCGTGAGGTTGAGCACGTCATTGCTTTCGCCGGTGATCTGCAGGGTGTTTCTCGAATCGGTCATGGCGTCGACGGCGGCTGCGGTGAGGGTCAGCGTGCTGCCCGAATCACCGGTACCGAGATCGATGCGCTCGATGTTGCTGAAGGTGCCGATTCCCGCGGCCCCGTAGTTGATGTCGATCCCGCCATCGAAGACCACCGTGTCGAAACCGGTCCCGCCATCGACGTTGCCGAAGTTGGTGGCCTTGATCTGAATGGTGTCGTTGCCTGCGCCTGCATCCACCCGGTCGCCGGAGCCGACATTGAGGATCAGGTCATTGCCGAGCCCGGCGAAGATCCGCTCGCCGGCGATGGTCGCGTTACCGGAGAGGATGTCGTCCGCTGCCGTGCCATCGACCCGCACGCTACCGATGGTCAGGCCGAGCAGGCCCAGTGGGTCGAGGTCGACGGTGTACACGCCGCTGGTCTTGCCCGCGGAAGTGGCGGTGATGCGCAGCGCCAGATCGCCGCCGAGGTTGAGGATGTTGGTGAGCGACAGACCGAGCTGGCTGAGCACCGTGGGGCTGAGCAGGTTGAGCGAGAAATTGCCATTGGCGTCGGCAGCCAGCGGGGCGACGCCGATGTAGCCGACCGGGGTCAGCACTTCGACGGCCAGTGCGGCACCCGCCACGGTCTTGCCGCTGATGCCCAGCCGGGCAGCGGGAAGATTGAGCAGATTGAGATTGGCGTCCACGGCCAGGTTGCCCAGGGTGATGGGTTGCTGCTGCAGGCTGGTACCCAGGCCCAGGGTCGCGACGTTGCTCTGGTTGCCCGCCTGATCCCTGGCGGACACCGAAACCTGGGCGCTGAGCAGTTGGTCGTAGCTCAGGCCGATGTTCAGCCCGGTGAGCAGATTCACCGAGGCCAGGCCCGCGTTGTTGGCGGTGACCGTGGCGGTGGCCACCGTACCGCCCAGGTCGATGCGGATCGTCAGTTCACTGTTCGGCTCACCGGAAATGGTCAGCAGGTTACCGACCAGACCGAGCACTGGAGAGGACGGCGCGATGGTATCGACGGTGAAGTTCGCCGCCTGGGAGTTGGCGCCATTGTTGATATGCGCCGTCACCGAAGCCGCCCCTTGGGGGAAGCTGCCAGCGGGTGGCACTACCGACACCACGGCGCTGCCTGCCAGAGCCTCGGCGGCGGTCACGGTATGGGCCTGATTGAACTGGTAACCACCCGTGCCGGTGTAGGTGACGGTGACCACGTCACCGGCGCGCACGCCGGTGGCCAGGCCAACGCGCACCTGGATGCCATCCGCCGCTTCGGCAGCATTGATGTAAGTATCGGCTGCCTCGGCAACGCTGATGGTCGGCGCTGACAGGTTGGGCGCGTTGGTGCCCGCCGATGCGCTGACGTTACCCGCCGCGTCGATGGCCGCCACGCCGATGGGCTGGCCGGCCACCAGTGCCGGGATCAGTACGGCGGCGAAGGTACCCGCTGCGGTGGCCGTCACCGTGATCGGATTGGCGACGTTGCCATTGACCACGATACGCACCTGGCTGCCGGCCTCGGCGTTGCCGGTGAGCAGCGTGCCGTCCGCGGTAACGAACAGGTTGCTTGGCGCGTTGGGTGCCTGGCTGTCGATGTTGGTGGTCGCTGCAGTGCTGGTATTGCCCGCTGCATCCCTCGCAACCGCGGTCACCGTGGTGCCGTTGGCCAGCGGCGCTGCGGGTGTGAAGCTCCAGGCGCCGCCGGCATTGGCGGTGGTTTGACCGAGCGCGGCGCCGCCCGGGCCGGTGAGGATCACGGTACTGCCTGCTTCTGCAGTGCCGGTCAGCAGGGTGCCCTTGCTGGGTTGAATGGTTGGCGCTGCGGGTGCGACGCCATCGATGGTGGTGCTGATCGAGCCGCTGGTATTGCCAGCGGCGTCGCGGGCCACCGCGTTGACCACGGTGCCATTGCTCAGCGCACTACCCGGCGCGAAGCTCCAGTTGCCGCTGGCGTTGGTGAGTGCCGTGCCGATCGGTGCACCTCCTGCGCCAGTCAGTAGCACCGTGCTGCCGGCTTCCGCCGTGCCGCTGAGCAGGGCACCGTTGCTCGGCTGAATGGTCGGCGCTACCGGTGCCACGGCATCGATGGTGGTACTGACCGAGCCGCTGTTGTTGCCGGCGGCATCTCTGGCTATCGCCGTTACCACCACGCCGTTGGCCAGCGCCGGGCTGGGCGAGAACGACCAGGCGCCGCTGCCATTGGCAGTGGTAGTGCCGATCTGCACGCCGCCCGGGCCGGTGAGAATGACCGTGCTGTTCACCTCTGCGCTACCGCTCAGCAGCGTGCCGTTGCTAGCCAGGATGGTCGGGGCCGCAGGCGCTACCGCATCGACGGTGACGCTGGCCGATGGGCTGGTGTTGTTGGCTGCATCCCGGGCGACCACGGTGACCTGGGTGCCATTGGCCAGCGGTGTACCGGGGTTGAGGCTCCAACTGCCGCTGGCAGTGGCGGTGGTGATACCGATTGGCGCACCCCCGGGACCGGTGAGGATCACCGTGCTGCCCGCTTCGGCCGTGCCGGTGAGCAGGGTGCCATTGCTGGCCTGGATGGTTGGCACCGCTGGCGGCACGCTGTCGATGACGATGATCGCCGGCGCGCTGACATTGTTGGTGGCATCGGTGGCGGTGACGCTGACCGAGGTGCCATTGGCGATGGCCGGTGAAACCGGCAGCACCCAGTTTCCGGTGATCGGATCGGCGATGGTCTGGCCGAGTTGCTGGCCGCCGACACTGACGGTGATGGTGCTGCCCGGTTCAGCGCTACCGCTGAGCAGGCTGCCGTTGCTGGGCGCGACGACGGGCAGGTCCGGTCCGGAGTCGTCCACCGTCACGCTAGCCGAGCCGCTCGTGTTACCTGCGGCGTCTACGGCGATCGCGGTGACCAGCGTGTTGTCCGGCAGCGCCAGGGTCGGGGTGAAATGCCAGTTGCCGTTGGCATCGGCGATGACCTGGGCGATCTGTACGCCCCCTACGCTCAACCGCACCGTGCTGCCCGCCTCTGCGGTACCACTCAGATCGACACCATTGCTGGCGGCGATGAAGGGCGGCTGAGGCGCGATGGCGTCGACACTGGTGCTGGCCGAGGCGCTGAGGTTGCCTGCCGCATCCCGCGACACCACGGTTATCAGGGTGCCGTGGCCCAGTGCCGTGCCCGGCGTCAGGCTCCAGGCGCCATTGGCATCGGCGGTGAGCGTCGCGAGGGGGCTGCCATTGGCGGTGGTGAGGATGACGGTACTGCCAGCCTCTGCGGTACCCCGCAGCAAGACGCCATTGGTGGCATCGATGGTTGGTGCAACAGGTGCCACGGCGTCGATGCTGACGCTGGCGGACGCTCCCGTGTTGCCTGCCGCATCCCGGGCGCTGACGCTGATCTGGGCGCCGTGCTGCAGCGGCGTTTGTGGGCTGAAGCTCCAGGCCCCGCCCGGCCCCGCTATGGTCTGACCGATGACCACCCCACCTGGGCCGGTGAGGATCACGGTACTGCCGGCCTCGGCAGTACCGGTCAGCGACACGCCATTGCTCGGTTGCACGGTCGGCACGACGGGCGCCACGGTATCGATCACCAGGCTCGCGGATGGCCCGGTGTTGCCCGCCGCATCGCGCGCCACCACGGTGACCTGGGTGGTGTTGGTGAGTGCCACGGGGAGGATGAACGACCAGTTGCCCGCACCGTCGACCTGCGCCTGACCAATGGCGACGCCGCCAGCGCCGGTGATGATCACCGTACTGCCGGCCTCTGCCGTCCCGCTCAGGATGACGCCGTTGCTGGCACCGATGGTTGGCGCTCCGGGTGCCTGTGCATCGACCGCCGCAGTGGCGGCGGTGCTGACGTTGCCTGCCACGTCGGTGGCCGTGGCACTGAACTGCGTGGCATTGCTCAGCGCCGTGCCCGGGGTCAGTGACCAGTTGCCGTTGGCGTCCGCCAGAGCGGTACCGATGCTGTTGCCGGCCACCCGTACGGTCACCGTGCTGCCGGCTTCGGCGCTGCCGCTGATGACCAGACCATTGCTTGGACTGATCAGTGGCGCGGAGGGCGCGATGCTGTCGATCAGCGTGCTGGCTGGGGCGCTCTGGTTGCCCAGTGCGTCGCGGGCCACCACCGTGACCAACGTGCCGTTGGCCAGCGCCGAGGCGGGCGTGAAGCTCCAGTTGCCACTGGCATTGGCCGTGGTGGTGCCGATTGCGGCGCCGCCCGGGCCGGTGATGATCACCGTGCTGTTGGCTTCGGCAGTACCGCTCAGCAGCACGCCATTGCTCGGATTCACGGTGGGGTGATCCGGCACCTGCGAGTCGATGACCGTACTCGCCGATGGGCTGGTATTGCCCGCCGCATCCCGGGACACCACGCTGACCTGAGTGCCGTTCGGCACCGCCGTCGTGGGTGTGAAACTCCAGGTGCCGCCCGCGTTCGCCGAGGTCTGGCCGATGATGCTGCCGCCCGGGCCGGTGATGATCACCGTGCTGCCGGCTTCCGCGGTGCCACTGAGCTCGATGCCGTTGCTGGGCGAAATGGTAGGTGCAACCGGGGCGACACTGTCGATGGTGGTGCTGACTGCGGCGCTGGTATTGCCCACGGCATCCCGGGCGACTGCGCTGATCAGCGCGCCATTGGGCAGTGCAGGCGAGGGCGTGAGTGTCCAGGTTCCATCGGCCGTGGCGGTGGCCTGGCCGATGATGCGCCCGTTGGCATCCGTGACCACCACCGTGCTGCCTGCTTCGGCGCTACCGCCAAGCTGCGTGCCATTGCTGGCATCGATCGTCGGTGTGGCCGGTGCCAGCGCATCGATGATGGTGGCTGCCTGACCGCTGGTATTGCCGGCGGCATCGCGAGCCACTGCCGTGACCACGGTGCCGTTGGCCAATGCACTGCCCGGCGTGAACACCCAGTTGCCGTTGGCGTCGGCAATGACTTGGCCAATGGCGACGCCACCCGAGCCAGTGAGAATCACCGTGGCTCCCGCTTCGGCGGTGCCACTCAGCTGCGTGCCGTTGCTGGCGCTGATGGTGGGGGGATTGGGCGCGACCGCGTCGATGGTGCTGGTGATCGCCCCGCTGGTATTGCCGGCGGCGTCCCGGGCGACCACGGTCACCACGGTGCCGTTGGCGATTGCCGTGGGCGGCGTGAATGTCCAGTTGCCCTGGGCGTCGGCAACGACCTGGCCGATGACGGCACCAGCGGCACCGGTGATGATGACCGTGCTGCCAGCCTCGGCGCTGCCACTGAACGTAATGCCATTGCTCGATTGCAGGGTTGGGACGCCGGGTGCCACGGCATCCACGGCCGTGCTGGCCGGGGCGCTGATGTTGCCGGCGACGTCACGGGCCACCACCGTGACCACGCTGGCATTGGCCAGCGCCGGGGAAGGGCTCAGGGACCAGTTGCCATTCGCATCGGCGATGGTCTGGCCGATCACCCGACCGTTGGCATCGGTGACAATCAGGCTGATACCGGCCTGCGCGGTACCCGAGAGCAGGGTTCCATTGCTCGGATCGAGGGTAGGCGCATCGGGGGCGACGTTGTCGATGGTGGTGCTGGCCGAAGCGCTGGTGTTGCCAGCGGCGTCGCGGGCTACGGCGGTCACCAGGGTGCCGTTGCTCAGCGCCGCGCCCGGCGTGAATGTCCAGTTTCCATTCGCATCGGCGATGACCTGGCCAATGCCGATACCGCCACTGCCGCTGAGGATCACGGTACTGCCGGCTTCGGCGGTGCCGCTGAGCAGGCTGCCATTGCTCGGGTCGATCGTCGGCGCTGCCGGGGCGATGCTATCGATGATGCTCGTGGCAGGCGCGCTGTCGTTCACGCCATCGTTGGCGACTGCGGTGACCACGGCGCCGTTGGGCAGCGCCGCGGGGGGAGTGAAGCTCCATTCACCTTGAGCGTTCACGCTGGCCTGGCCGATGGAGGTGCCATCGGCAGCGGTGAGTATTACCGTGGTGCCCAGTGGGGCCGTTCCGCTCAGTTGCAGGCCGTTACTCGGATCGATGGTAGGCCGTGCTGGCAGGTCGGCTTCCACGCTGATCGTTGCAGGACCGCTCTGGTTGCCTGCCGCATCGGTGGCGATGACCGAAACCG
The DNA here is from genome assembly GCF_030209025.1 of Pseudomonas sp. MEJ086. NCBI lineage: Bacteria > Pseudomonadati > Pseudomonadota > Gammaproteobacteria > Pseudomonadales > Pseudomonadaceae > Pseudomonas > Pseudomonas sp. MEJ086. Next base: position 80,010 of record NZ_JARVSV010000030.1, on the reverse strand, counting down.
AGGTGTTGTCGGGCAGTGGCGTGCCCAGCGGGATCGTCCAGTTGCCATTGGCGTCGACCGTCGCTTGCAGATTGAGATCCGCCGGGCTGGTTACGGTGATCGTGGTGCCGGGTTCGCCCGTACCGCTCAATTCCAGCCCGTTGCTTGGATACAGATCAGGAGCATCGGGCGCCAGGTTGTCGATGGTGGTGGATGCTGCCGGACCGGTATTGCCGGCTGCATCGCGAGCGCTCACGGTGATGGTGATGCCATTACCCAGCGCAGGATTCAGTGCATAGGACCAGTTGCCGCCTTGGTCTACGGGTATTTCAATCGCGGCAGCCCCTCCGATGCCGAGCAGCAGCGTGCTGCCCGGCTCGGCGGTGCCGCTGAGGGTGGTCCTGCCGTCGCTGGGAGAAATCGTCGGTGCGGCCGGCGCGATGGCATCGACGGTGACGGATGCCGATGGGCTGGTGTTACCGCTGGCATCACGGGCGACCACGGTGACTGGCGTGCCATCGAGAAGCGGATTGGCCGGGCTGAACGTCCAGCCGCCGTCGACGTCCGCGGTGGCCTGGCCGATGAGCACACCGCCGGGGCCGGTGATGATGACGATGCTGCCGGCTTCGGCGATACCACTGAAGCTACTGCCATTGCTGGCGTCGATGCTGGGTTGCAGGGGCGCATTGGTATCGATGGTGACGATGGCGGAGGGCTGGCTGATGTTGCCTGCTGCATCGGTCGCCGTGACCTGAATCTGGTTTCCATCGATCAGGGTGTCGGGCGGTGTGGGCGAGAACGACCAGTTGCCTTGGGCATCGGCCACCACGCTGCCGATTTCGGTCTGCTGGCCGTTGACCAGCAGCTTGATGCTGACCGTGCTGCCGGCTTCGGCAGTGCCGCTCAGCAACGTGCTGGTACCCACCACGATCACCGGTGAACCGGGTGCCGCGGCATCGATCTCGATGGTTGCTACAGGGCTGAAATTGCCGGAAGCATCGCGAGCCACCGCGCTAACGGGGGTCAGGTCTGCCAGCGGGGCGCTCAGGGGATGGGTCCAGACGCCGTTCGAGTCGACACCGACTTCAATCGCTGGCGCGGTGCCGATGGTGAGCAACAGCGTGGTTCCGGGTTCGGCAGTACCGCTGAGCAGGGTCTTGCCATCGCTCGGGGCCAGGGTGGGTGTTGCCGGGCCGACCGCATCGACGATCACGGCAGCAGGAGCGCTGGTGTTGCCGGCACTGTCACGGGCGACCACGGTGACCTGAGTGCCGTCGAGCAACGGGTTGGTTGGCGTGAATGCCCAGGTATTGTTGCCGTCTGCGATGGTCTGGCCGATGACGACGCCACCCGGCCCGGTGATGAGGACGGTACTGCCCGCTTCAGCGCTGCCGCTGAGGATGCTGCCGTTGCTGGGTTGAATCACCGGGGTGGCGGGGGCCAGAGCATCGATTGTGACACCCACCGAGGCGCTCTGGTTGCCGGTGGCATCCCGCGCGACGATGCTGATCGCGGTGCCATCGGGCAATGCAGCGGGCGGCGTGAAGCTCCAGGTGCCGTCAGCGGCGACCAGGGTCTGACCGATGACGGCGCCGCCGACGCTGATGATCAGAAGGGTCCCCGCTTCGCCGGTGCCGCTGAGCAGTGTGCCGTTGCTGGGCCCCACGCTCGGTGCATTCGGTGCCTGGCTGTCGATGGTGACGCTGCTGGCCGCACTGGTGTTGCCGGCGGCATCGCGGGCGACCACGCTGACCTGGGTGCCATTGCCGATTGCGCCGGTGGGTATGAAGGTCCAGTTGCCATTGGCGTCTGCAGTGACCTGGCCGATGCTGGCGCCGCCAGCTCCGGTGAGGATCACGGTACTTCCCGGCTCGGCGCTGCCGCTGATTTCACTGCCATTGCTCAGGGCGACGGTGGGGGCTGCGGGGGCGACGCTATCGATCGTCAGCGACGCGGCCGGGCTGGCGTTGCCGCTGGCGTCCGTGGCGATGACCCGGATCTGCGCGGCGTTGGGTATCGGCGTGGCGAGGGGGATGCTCCAGGTGCCATTTGCGCCCACCACCGTTTCGGCTATCAGGTTGCCGGCCAGATCCCTGATGGTCAGGGTGCTGCCTGGCTCTGCGCTACCGCTCAGTACACGGCCATTGCTTGGATCGAGAAGCGGAGCGGCGGGTGCGCTCGCATCGATGATCACGCTTGCCGATGGACTGGTATTGCCGGCCGCATCGCGCGCGACCACGCTGATCTGCGCGTTGTCGGCCAACGCGGGGGACGGCGCCAGGGTCCAGTTGCCATTCGCATCGGCGGTGGCTCGACCAATGACCCGACCATTGGCGTCGCTGACGATCAGCGTACTGCCTGCTTCTGCGGTTCCGCTCAACAGGGTGCCGCTGCTGGGCAACAGGGTGGGCGTCTGCGGGGCGACGCCATCGGTGGTGGTCGTGGCTGCTGCGCTCTGGTTACCGGCGGCATCACGAGCGACAACGCTCACCAGCGTGCCGTTGGCCAGTGCCGTACCCGGTTGGAATGTCCAGACGCCCTGATCATTGGCAGTGGCCTGGCCGATGCTGGTGCCACCCGGGCCGGTCAGAATCAGCGTGCTACCGGCTTCGGCGGTGCCGGTCAGCAGGCTGCCGTCGCTTGGCTGGATGGTCGGCGTGGCCGGCGCGATGCTGTCGATCACGGTGATCGCCGGTGCGCTGCTGACGCCATTGACGTTGACCGTAGCGCTGACGCTGGTGCCGTTGGCCAGTGGCGCGGCCGGGCTGAAGTTCCAGACCCCGTTCGCATCGGCGCTGGTCTGGCCGATGGCGACACCGCCTGCGCCAGTCAGCACCACGGTCGCCCCGGCCGTTGCGGTACCGCTGAGCGCGCTGCCGTTGCTGGGGGCGATGGTTGGGCGTGCCGGCAGCGCGATATCGATGATGGTTCCGCCAGCGGTGCTCTGATTGCCCGCCGCATCGGTGGCGGTCACTGCCACCGATGCGCCATTGGGCAATGGGCTGGTCGGGGTGACCGTCCAGTTGCCATTGGCATCGGTTGTCGCCGTCTGCTCGGGGTTGCCCGGGGTGGTGACGGTCACGGTGCTGCCCGGCTCGGCGGTGCCGCTCAGAATGTCGCCGTTGCTGGGGTGCACCACGGGCGCTGCCGGAGGCTGGCTGTCGACACTGCCATTGACCGGTGCGCTGCTATTGCCGCTGGGGTCCTGTGCCACCACGGTGACCGGGGTGCCATTGGCAATGGGTTGGCCTGGCAGGTAGGTCCAGTTTCCATCGTTGCCCACGCTCACCTGCACGGCGGGCTCGTTGCCGATGGTGATGATGACCGTACTGCCGGGTTCGGCGGTGCCACTCAGTGCGTTGCCTCGCGAAGGTGCGAGCGTGGGCGCTTGTGGCGCTTCTGCGTCCACCACGCCGGTGGCCGGTACGCTGACGTTGCCGGCCTGGTCACGGGCGCTCACGCTGATCGGGGTGTCATGGCCGAGGGGTTGGGTTGGCGTGATGCTCCAGTTGCCGTTGGCGTCGGCGATGGTTGCTCCGATGATCACCCCGCCCGGGCCGCTGACGGTCACCGTGCTGCCGGCTTCGGCGGAGCCGCTGATAGTGATGCCATCGGTTGCATCGAGCGTCGGAATGGTCGGCGGATCGCGGTCGATGACCACGGTGGCTGGAAGGCTGGTATTGCCGACGGCGTCACGCGCCGTCACCTCGATGCTGGTCCCGTCGCTCAGTGGCGTGGTGGGGATGAAACTCCAGTTACCGTCCGCATCGGCAGAGGTCTGCCCGATCAGTTGGCCATTGCTGTAGATCAGGATGATCTTTGCGCCGGCTTCGGCCGTCCCCGTCAGCACTTCGCCGTTGCTGGGCTGCACCACGGGCGCTTGGGGCGGCGCGGCATCGACGGCGATGGTGGTGCTGGCGCTGTCGCCCTGGGCGTTCTGGGCAATGGCGTTGATCACCGAGCCATTGGCCAGAGGCACTGCTGGCGTGATCGACCAGGCGCCGCTGCCATTGGCTGTGGTCTGGCCGATAAGGCCGCCATTGGCGTCTCTGACGATGATGATGCTGCCGGCATCAGCGGTGCCGGAAATGACCGTACCGTTGCTCGCGGTGATGACCGGGGCATTGGGCAGTGCGTCGTCGACGGTCACCGAGTCGGCAGGGCCGGTATTGCCTGCGGCATCGCGTGCCGCAGCGCTGACCAGGATGCCATTGGCGACAGGTGGGCTGGCGGTGAAGCTCCAGTTGCCGTTGGCGTCTACCAGGGTCTGGCCAATCACGGCGCCAGCGGCGCTCAGTATCAGGGTGCTGCCGGCCTCGGCCGTGCCGCTGAAAACCACGCCGTTGCTGTTGCCGATCTGTGGCGCCAGCGGCGGGCTGGCATCGATGGTCAGGGCGGTGGGCGGGCTGCTGTTGCCAGCCCGGTCGGTTGCGACCACGCTGACTAGCGTTCCATCGGCCAGCGCCACAGCCGGGCTGTAGTACCAGAGCCCACTGGCGTCGGTGGTGACCGTTACCGCTGGGTTGCTGCCGATGGTCAGGGTGATGGTGCTGTTGGCTTCCGCCGTGCCGCTCAGCAAGGTGCCATTGCTGACCTCTACGGTGGGCGCGTCGGGAGGGCTCCGATCGATCACGATACGGATGATCGGTGAGCGAATGCCCTGCACGTTGATCACCGACATGTCGACCAGGGCACCGTCCGCCCAGGGGACGTTCGGAGTGAACGTCCAGTTGCCATTGGCATCGGCAGTGGTCTGGCCGAGCAACGAGCCATCTGGGTTGGTGAACTCCACTGTCGCGTCCGGCGGCGCGGTGCCTGTCAGTTGAGCACCATTGCTTGGCTCGACCGTCGGGGCTTCAGGTGCCAGCACGTTCGGCGCGGCGATGGTCGCCGTCTGGCCCTGATTGCCCGCGCCATCGATGACCCATACCGCGATGGTCTCGCCAGCTACCAGCGGTGGGTTCAGGGTGAACGTGAAGCGCCCGTCGGGCCTGGCGATGGCGAAGCTGTCGGCGATGCCGTCACCATTCAGATCGATCTCGACGCGCGCGCCAGGCTCGGCGAGCCCAGTCAGCACATCCCCTTCGGCAGACACCTGCAACTGGCTGGCCGGGTCCGGTGCGCTGATGTCGGGTGCGGCCACCTGCGCTGCGGGGCTGGTAGCGCCCGCCGCATTGACCACCACCACGCTGACCGCCTCGCCGTTGGTCAGCGGCGGTACGAACGACACCACGAAGCGCCCGTCGTTATCCACCGTGGCGGTGTAGTCGACGTTGCCATCGCCGTTCACATCCACTCGCACGGTCGTGCCAGCTTCGGCGCTGCCGGTCAGCAGGCGGCCGTCCGCACTGACCTGCAGGCTGCTCGCAGCGGATGGGGCGACCGGGGTTGCGCCGCCGTTGTCGTTGTTGCTGTCTCTGCTGCTGATCTCATCGGCCACCACCACACCACCGGCGATCGCCACGCCACCGATGAGCGCAGCGGTGCCCAGACCCAGGGCGCCGCCGGTGGTTGCCGCCGCGGACGTCAGCGAGGTGAATCCGGACAGGGTGGTTTCCGATGCATAGGACGCGGCGAGGATGCCGTCGGAGGCGGCTTGCGAGAGGTCTACCGCGATCAGTTGCTCTTCCTCACCCACCAGGAACAGCTGGCTTGGCTGTTCGACGGGTGAATAGAAATTACTGATCCGCAGTACTTCCCCATCCTGCATCTGCACGACCAGATCCATGCCTTCACGGCTGTAACTGGCGACGGATTCCGGAGCGATATTCAGTGCGACGTTGCTGCTCTGACTTAGCGGTAACGTGTTGCTGACAGTGCGCTCGGTTGCTTGAGCGACTTGCTGGTCAATAGGGGCGACCTTAGCCTGTACAGCCATGAAGATTTCTCCCAATCCTTAACTTTCGACTTCCATCGAATTCCTGACTTCACTTCGGGAGTAACCCGTACTTCAGTTGCACCAGATAAGACGACCGCTACTTAAACCTAGCGGTCGAATCGCAAGCATGTAGAGAGAAGTGATACTTTTTTGGAATAGTGTTCCGGTATTTTTAGGCCCTAAAGCTATTTAATACCAACGGATTAATGCCAGATTTTTATAATGAAAATCCCAAGTATATGTTTTGGTTGTTTATTTTTTAAATTTCTATTGGCGAAATTTTTAGTCGAGAAATGAATATGCAGTTTTCTTTTGAAAAAGAGTCATTTCTGAACTATGCCGCTGCAACAGCGGCATTTATATAAGGTTCAATTGTTTTGATCGGGGATGGACTGAGACGGCGCAATATAATGGCCAATGGCTTACAGGCGGTATCGGTATTCGGAGTTACAACTTTGCTTACCAACGGTTAATGAATGATCGATAACTGGCCGTTCTCGATCATTCGATCCATTCGCGGCCATGCCGCTCCAGCAAGTGCTGCAATTGTTCTGGCCCGTTACTGCCGGCAGGATAAGGGCGTGGGCTCTGATAATGCTGATTCCAGCCCTTGATGATCGGATCGATCCATTGCCAGGCGGCTTCCACTTCGTCACGGCGCATGAACAGCGTCGAATCACCTTCGATGACATCCAGCAACAGGCGCTCGTACGCATCCCAGCGTCGTTGTTTGTTGAAGGCATCGGCCAGGTTGAGGTCCAGCTCGACCGGTTTCAGGTGCATGCCCTTGCCGGGGTTCTTGGCCATCAGCTGCAGGCTGATGCGTTCCTCGGGCTGCAGGCGGATCAGCAGCTGGTTGGCTTCGCCATTACCGAACAACTGGTGGGGGACCGGCTTGAACTGGATGAGGATTTCCGACGTCTTGCGCGCCAGCCGCTTGCCGGTACGCAGGTAGAAGGGCACGCCTGCCCAGCGCCAGTTGTTGATCTCGGCCTGCACGGCGACGAAGGTTTCGGTGTCGCTGTCGTTGTCGACGTTCTTCTCGAAGTAATAGGCAGGCACTTCCTGGCCGCCGATCCTGCCGGCGGCGTACTGGCCGCGTACGGTCTTGTCGCGCACGTCGAGGCCGGTGATGGGCTTCAATGCTTCGAGAATCTTCACCTTCTCGTTGCGCACCGACTCGGCGTCGAAGCGCACCGGGGCTTCCATGGCCACCAGGCAAAGCAGCTGCAGCAGATGGTTCTGTACCATGTCGCGCATCGCCCCGGCCTGGTCGTAATAGGCGCCGCGGTTTTCCACGCCCAGGGTCTCGCAGACGCTGATCTGCACGTGGTCGATGTGCCCGGCGCGCCACACGGGCTCGAACAGGGCGTTGGCGAAGCGCAGCGCCATCAGGTTCTGCACGGTTTCCTTGCCCAGGTAGTGGTCGATGCGAAACACCTGGGATTCGTCGAAAACCGCCCCGATTCCCGTGTTGATCTCCAGGGCCGATTGCAGTGAATGGCCGATGGGCTTTTCCAGCACGATGCGTGCGCGGGGGCCGGCCAGGCCTGCAACCTTGAGGTGCGAGGCGATGTCTTCGAACAGATTGGGCGCGGTGGCCAGGTAGTAGACCCTCACCCGTTCCCGATCATTGCCCAGGTACTTGGCCAGGCGGCCGAAGTCGGCGCTTTGCGAGGCGTCCATGACGAAGTAGTCGAGACGCTCGGCGAACGCTTGCCAGGTTTGCTCATCGAAGTCGGCGCGTGCCACCTGTACGCGGCAGTGGCGCTCGGCGAGGGCCTGGTAGGCCGCGCGCGCGTGATTGCTGCGGGCCAGGGCGAGAATACGGGTGTCGCGATGCAGGCGACCGTCGCGATGCAGGTAATAAAGCGCAGGCAGCAGTTTGTGCAGGGCCAGATCGCCAGTGCCGCCGAAAACCAGCATGTCACAGGAATTGCTCAGCATGGGAACTCCGAATCGGTTTGTCCGTGCGAGGGCGTCAGCCTTGTAGTATAACTACAAGCACACTACACCCCCGGCGCATCTCGATCATAACCGAGTCGTGACACCTCTAAAGTCCAGCCGGCGTCTTCATCACTTTTCAGTCGAGTCTCTGCCAGTGAATTTGTTGCAGCACATTGCCCAGTCACGCCACCTCCTGCGCAAGTCGGAACTCAAGGTGGCCGATCATGTGCTACTCGATCCTGCGGCGGTGATGCACAGTTCCATGGCGGAGCTGGCGCATTCCGTGGGCATCAGCGAACCAACCATCGTGCGCTTCTGCCGCGCCATCGGCTGCAGCGGTTTTCAGGATCTCAAGCTCAAGCTGGCGCAGAGCCTGGCGGCTGGTGCGAGTTTCGGTCAGTTCGCCATCCATGAAGACGATTCGGTCGCCGACTTCAGCATGAAGATCTTCGACACCACGCTGCATACCCTGATCGAGGTGCGCGAGAAGCTCGATCCGGTGGCACTGGAGAAGGCCATCGGGCTGTGCTCCCAGGCGCAGCGCATCGAGTTCTACGGTTTTGGCGCGTCCGGTGCCGTGGCGGCCGATGCCCAGCACAAGTTCTTCCGCCTGCTGCTCAATGCCGCGGCCTATTCCGACCCGCACATGCAGGCGATGTCGGCGATTACCCTCAAGCCGTCGGACGTCGCGGTGTGCATCTCCCAGTCCGGGCGCTCCAAGGATCTGCTGACCACGGCCAACGTGGTACGTGAAGCCGGTGCCTCGCTGATCGCCCTGTGCCCGGGGCAGACGCCGCTGGCTGATCTGGCTACCGTGAACCTGGCCATCGATGTGCAGGAAGACACCGAGATCTACACGCCGCTGGCCTCGCGCATCGCCCACCTGGTGGTGATCGACGTGCTCGCCATGGGCGTGGCCATGGCCCGTGGCCCGAGCCTGGTCAACCACCTCAAGAGCGTCAAGCGCAGCCTGCGCAGTCTGCGGCTATCGGCGAAGTCGATAAAGAATCACGAAGAAGGCGCCTGAGTTCACCTCAGCGTCACCGCATTGCCCTCAAACTGTCATGGCACTGGCTGAATCTGGTCTCCCGTTATTCAACCTGGAGACCTGCCATGGCTCGCCATGTGGATGAAGCGCAACAGCATGAACAGAGTGTGGTGAAAGCCCGGCGCAAGCTGCTCGACGAGCAGCGCATGCGCTACCGCCGCGCCATCGAGGCGTATGGCGAGAACCGTCGGCTGCAGTCCGAGATCGCCAGTTTCCACGACCCGTTCTCCGGTGAATCGCACCGCTTGCACTGAGTGAGCTGAACAGCCGCGTCGTGTGCCGCACATCTTGGTGATCAGGCTCCTATAATGGCGCCCTTGTCCTGATCGCCCACCGCCAGGGATGTGCCATGCGTCGTCGTCTGCTCGTTCTGCTGCTCCTGTTCTTCCCGCTGTTCGCCGTCGCGCAAAGTGCGCAGCCCAAGGTCGGCCTGGTGCTGTCCGGTGGTGCCGCGCGCGGGCTGGCCCATATCGGTGTGCTCAAGGCGCTGGAAGAGCAGGGCGTGCAGATCGATGCCATCGCCGGCACCAGCATGGGCGCGGTGATCGGTGGGTTGTACGCGTCGGGCTACAGCATCGCCGAGCTGGAAGACGTGGCGCTGAACATGGATTGGCGGCAGGTGCTGTCCGACGATCCGCCGCGCACCGATATGCCGTTCCGCCGCAAGCAGGATGACCGCGACTTTCTCATCAAGCAGCGTCTCAGCTTCCGTGACGACGGCAGCCTGGGCCTGCCGCTGGGCGTCATCCAGGGCCAGAACCTGGCGCTGCTGCTCGAGCGCCTGCTGGTGCGCAGCAGCGACGTGCGCGACTTCGATCGCCTGCCCATTCCCTTTCGTGCCGTGGCCACCGACATCGCCAACGACCAGAAGGTGGTCTTTCGCAGCGGTCACCTGCCCCAGGTGATCCGCGCCAGCATGTCGATCCCTGCGGTATTCGCGCCGGTCGAGCTGGACGGTCGCCTGCTGGTCGACGGCGGCATGGTCGACAACATTCCCGTGGACGTGGCCCGCGACATGGGCGTGGATCGGGTCATCGTGGTGGACATCGGCACCCCGCTGAAGCCGCGTAAAGAGCTGCTCACCGTGGTCGACGTGCTCAACCAGTCGATCACCATGATGACCCGGCGCAATTCCGAAGAGCAGTTGGCGACGCTGCAGGCCACCGACGTTCTGGTGCAGCCGAACATGGCGCCCTTCGGGGTGACCGATTTCGGCCGCGGCGAGGAACTGATCGAAGCCGGCTACCAGGCTGCAAAGGCCTTGCAGCCACGCCTGACACCGCTGGTGCGACGCAGTGGCGGCAACCCGGCCCTTACGCTGGCGCGCAGTGCCGAGCGGCGCACCCCGGTGATCAACGCGATCCAGGTGGATAACGATTCCAAGGTCGGCGACGAGGTGATCCGCAACTATATCCGCCAGCCCCTCGGCGAGCCTCTGGACATGGCCGGGCTGCAGCGTGACATGGGCACGCTGTACGGTCTCGATTACTTCGAGCGGGTGCAGTACCGGGTGGTCAGCCACGAGGGAGAAAACACCCTGGTGATCGATGCGCGGGAGAAACGCACTGGCACCGATTACCTGCGCCTGGGCCTGAATCTCTCCGACGACTTCAATGGCGACAGCGTCTTCAATCTGGGCGCCAGCTTCCGCAAGAACGGCATCAACCGGCTGGGTGCCGAATGGCTGACCCGGGTGCAACTGGGCGATCGCCAGGAGCTTTACAGCGAGTTCTACCAACCGCTGGACGTCGGTTCGCGCTGGTTCGTGGCGCCCAACCTGTATGCCGAAGCGTGGAACGTCGACGCCGTGCTCGACAATGACCCGATCGCCGAATACCGGGTGCAACGCTACGGCTACGGGCTCAATGTGGGCCGGCAGATCGCCAACAACGGCGAGATCCGTTTCGGTATCGGCCAGGCCTGGGGGGAAGCGGAGGTACGTATCGGCGAGCGCGATCAGCCGGAGTTCAGCTTCACCGAGGGCTACTACGAAATGCAGTACTCCTTCGACACCCTCGACAACGTCGACTTCCCCCACGACGGCGAAGAGATCGGCCTGCACCTGCGCCAGTACGATGCCAGCCTCGGTGCCGACGACCGCTATCGGCAATGGGAGTTGAAACTGGACAAGGCCTTCAGCCAGGGGCCACATAGCCTGCTGCTTGGTGGCCGCTACGGGCGCACGCTGGACGACGCCGAGGTGGTCACCTCGAGCTTTCAGCTGGGCGGCGCCCAGCAGTTGTCCGGTTTCCGTCAGGATGCCTTGGCGGGGCAGAACATCAGCCTGGCACGGGCGGTGTACTACCGGCGCATGACGCCGCGCTCGTTCCTGCCGCTGGACTTCCCGATCTACCTCGGTGCCTCCCTGGAGCGCGGCCGGGTGTGGAACAACGACAATGCCTTCGACAGCGGCTACATCAATGCGGCAAGCGTTTTCCTCGGCTACGAAACGCCGCTGGGGCCGCTCAACTTCAGCTACGGGCTGAATGACCAGAACGAAAAGGCGCTGTACCTGAATCTGGGCAGCAGCTTCTGATTCCGCCTAGAGGCGCTGCAACAGCGCCTGCAGGGCCAGCTCCGGTTCCTGGCGCCACAGGCCATAGCTCAGTGGCACGATTTCCAGGCCTGCGCGCGCCAGCACGCGGTAGCGCTCGAGCTCGAGGAAGCCCTCGCCTTCGCCCGGAAAGCCGATCAGGTCGATGGCCAGGCACTTGTCGCCGCGCTGGCAGAATACGTCGAGAAGCAGGCCGGCCAGGGGATAACGCGTCCAGGTGGAGACGCCCTGGGCCTGCAGCGCCGTGCACAGGGCGCGTTGGAAGTCGTCCTGGTCGGGCTGGCCATGCGGCGCCACCGCCTGATCGGCCAGGCTTTCCAGATAGCGGCGCAGCAGGTGTTCGCTCGGTAACTGACGCTCGTCGCCGCTGAACAGCAGCACCTGGCGCTCCCGGGCACGGGTGATGGCGACGTTGAACATGTCCTGGCGGTTCAGATAGGCCGCGGCCTGGCTGGAGCTGGCATCGATGGCGAAGCTGATGATCATCAGGTCGCGTTCCTCGCCCTGAAAACCGTAGGGCGTATCCACCAGCAGGCGAAAGTCGCGCAGGCGCTGCAGGTCGAGGCCGGCGATACCCTGACGGATCGCCTCGACCTGATCGCGAAACGGCGACAGTACGCCAATCGCCGGTTTGACCGGGCTGTCGGCGTAGCGGCTCATGTGTTCGTCGATCAGTTGCAGCACGCGCTGCACTTCCTGTTCGTTGACGCCGTTGTGCCCGCGTTCGCCAGGCAGGCGCTGCAGTTGCAGACTGTCGCAGTGGCTCAGCCCCGGGCGCTCCTTCATCACCCGCAGGCGGCTGTCGTAGAAGCGCTGGTTGCTGAACCGGATCAGTGCCGGGCGACTGCGGAAGTGCTCGTCGAGAAAGGTCAGCGCGGCCTGCTCGGGGAGGTGCAGGCCAACCAGATCCAGCACACTGTTGTCGCGGTAGCTCCAGCGCTCGCGCTGGTCGACCGGCAACCCGCAGCGCTGCAGCAGTTGCGTTTCACGATTGCGCGAGAGGAACGACAGGTGCCGCAACTGCCTGGCGTCCCCGGTGATCACCGCTCGACGGCAGCGCTGGAAGGCCGGCAGCGCCGAGGCGATATCGCACTGGGTGGCTTCGTCCATGACCATCACGTCGAACAGGCCGGCCTTCAGGGGCAGCAGGCGGTGCAATTCATCCAGCGTCACCACCCAGATAGGGAAGGCAGCCAGCAGCCGCTGTGGATCGATGTCCTCGAACAGCGCCAGCTGGCGTTGCGACTGGCGTGCGCGAATCGCCTGGTTGTACTGCACGAACAACTGCCGATCGGTTGCCAGCAGACGCTGCAGGCGCGAGGTGCGGCGGGTATTGAGGTAATCGCGGCTGAGGCGCTCGCGGCGCTGCTGACATTCGCGCAGTTCATCGAGCAGTAGCCAGGGCCGTACGCTGTCACGCACGCGCCGACGCACCCAGGGCAACAGCAGGTGGCGACGCCAGAACCCCAGGGCGCCGCGATCGGCACGCAGAATCAGCCGGCTCCAGCGCAGCGCCTGGTCACCACGCTTGCCGAGCGCCGCTGCCAGACGGCGTTCTTCGTCGATCAGGCGCCGCAGCGCCTGCTCCTGTTGGCGTTCCGCATCCTGATCGATTGGCGTCAGTTCGCCCTGCAAAAGGCTGCTCAGACGCTCGCGCAGGTTTTGCTGAAGGCTGCGGCCATCGCCCTCGAGTACCGCATCACGCAGGCCGAAGTCTTCACGCAGCTTCTGCCCGATGACCCGCACCGCCTGCTCGCTGCGACTGACCAGCAATACCGTTTCACCGTGCAGATAACGATCCAGGGCCAGTGCAGCCAGGGTGTAACTCTTGCCGGTTCCGGGTGGGCCGGATACCTGGCTCAGCGGATAGCGAGCCGCGTTGGCCAGGGCCTGGCTCTGTGCGTTGCTGAGCTGGGCCGGCAATGCGTAAGGGCTGCTGGCGCCCTGGCTTGCGCTGGGCACCGGTGCCCCGAGCAGTTGGCGCAATGGCGCAGACCAGTCCTTGCCCTCCTGCAATTGCTGCAACTCGTGGACGATGCCACGGCTGCCGCTGCCCCGCGGGACCAGCGCGACCATGGCCGCCGAGCGCAGTGACAGGCTGCGACGACGCAGCGCCTTGTCCACCGCCTGCTGGTCCTCCAGGGCTGGAAAGCCACTGGCGGCGAGCACATCGGCAACCCGGGTGCGGCGGCTGATCCAGCCGAGCAGATCGCCGAGCCCGTGAGCATCGAGTGGTGCATCGGCCAGTGGCAGGTCATCGAGCGAGCCGCTGTCGTCGTCGGCCAGCAGCTGGCGCAGCAGCCGCCAGTTCGCCAGAGGCTGCGCGGTATCGATGGCCAGCAGGTGCGCATCGCCTTCGCTGCCGTTGCTCAGGTTGGCCTCGTAGTACACCAGCGGAGCGCAGAACGCGGTGGCCGGCCCTGTGCCCGTGCTCAGCCGACCGCATACCGGCAGTACGCCGTAGATCAGTTGCAGCTCGCGCTGATAAAGCTGCTGCTGACGCTCCAGCTCGGCGCCGATACCCGGCGGCAGTGCCAGCAGCGGCAGGGCGCCGCTGGCCAGCTCTTCGCGGCCGTCCAGCCAGGCACGGCGCTCGGCGGGCAGAGCGACCAGATTGTCGAGGTTCAGGTCACGGCTGTCGGCCAGGTAGGCGCTGCGATAGAAGGTCAGCAGTTGGGCGATCCGTACGTCGTGTTCCTGCATCGTGTTTCCGTCGCGGCCGGTATGGTCAGGCGGCGACTCTACAGCCGTGGCCGCGCTGGTGTCACCGATGCGCATGCAGGCGCTGTAACTCGCGGTTATGTAAATTCGGCAAGCGATAGGGATATTGCCGGAGAAATCCGTTAAAACGTTTGATCCTGAGCGGATCTGCCTGTGCCGCCGGCTCCCCGCTCCCTGACTGTGAAGAAACGGCATGCTCCTGTCCCGAACATCGTTGCTCGTGGTTTCCGTCCTGCTGCTGGGCGCCCTGATCGGGTGGTGGCTGCGCCCGACCACGGCCATTACCGATCAGGCCCCCGGCGCAGTGCCGGTGGTGGTCCACGAAGTGACCCCGGCCGACATCCCGGTGCTGCTGCGAACGCTGGGCCGTGTGCGGGCGCTGAACAGCGTGGAAATTCGTGCCCAGGTCGATGCCACCCTGGTCGAACTGCCGGTTGCCGAAGGGCAGCAGGTGCGCAGGGGCGAGCTGCTGGCGCGCCTCGATGATCGCAGCCTGCGCGCCGCCTTGCAGCAGGCGGAGGCCGAGCGCGGGGTGACCCGTGCGGAGCTGGATATCGCCCGTCTCGATCTGCAGCGCTACCAGAATCTGGTTCGCGAGCGTGCCTCGCCAGCGCAGACCCTGGATCAGCAGAAGGCTCTGGTCGCGCGCCTGCAGGCCACGCTGGCGACCCGCGAGGCGGCGGTGACTGCCGCTCAGGTGCAGCTTTCCTATACACGCATCCAGTCGCCCATCGATGGTCGCCTGGGCATCCGCAACGTGGATGTCGGCAGCCTGCTCAGGGCCAATGACACAGCCAGCCTGTTCTCGGTGGTGCAGACCAACCCCATCGATATCGAGGCGACCCTGCCGCAGCGGCGCCTGCCGGAGCTGCAGCGCCTGCTCGCCGCGGCGGACAGAACCCCGGTTCAGGCATTTCGCGAGGAGGGCGGCACGCTGCTCGGTACCGGCCAACTGGCGCTGATCGACAACCGTGTCGCGCTGGATACCGGCACGCTGCGCTTCAAGGCCCGCTTCGATAACGCCAGTGAGCAGCTGTGGCCGGATCAGTCTGTGGTGGTCACCCTGCAGACCGATCTGCTCGCCCAGGCGTTGTCGGTCCCGCTGGAGGCGATCCGTCAGCGTACCGAGGGCACCTTCGTGTGGCGTTTGCAGGGTGACAAGGTGCAACCGGCAGCGGTGAAGGTGCTGCACGAAGACGAGCAGCGCGCGGTGGTCGAAGGACTGGCTGCAGGTGATCGGATCGTCACCGATGGCCAGTCGCGGCTGCGCCCGGGCGTTACCGTCAGGCGCGTCGAGCCGGCGCCTGTCGCGTCTGGAGATGTACCTTGATGCAGCCGCGCGGGTTCTACGCGCTGTGCATCGCTCATCCGATCGGCATGATTCTGCTGTCCCTGGCGCTGATTCTCGGTGGCATCATCGCCTTCGTTCGCCTGCCCCTGGCGCCACTGCCGGAGGTGGATGCGCCGACCATCGAGATCTCCGCGCAGATGCCCGGTGCCAGCGCTGAAACCATGGCTTCCTCGGTGGCCACGCCACTGGAAGTGCAGCTCAGCGCCATCCCTGGCGTCGACGACATGACCTCGACCAGTTCGCTGGGCCGTGTCGAGCTGATCCTGCAGTTCAATCTCGACAAGGACATCGACGCCGCTGCCCAGGAGGTCCAGGCCGCGATCAACGCCGCTTCGTCACGCTTGCCCAGCCAGCTGCCGGAATTACCGGTGTGGCGCAAGATCAACCCGGCGGACACGCCGATCCTGATCCTTTCGGTCACCTCCGATACGCTCTCGCCCTACGAAGTCAGCGATCTGGCCGAGTCGGCCATCGCACGCCAACTGAGCCAGATCGAAGGTGTGGGGATGATCCGCCTCAACGGCCTGCAGCGTCCGGCGATCCGCATCCAGGCACGGCCGGAGCGGCTGGTGGCGGCCGGCGTCACCCTGGCCGACATACGCGCGGCGGTGCAGCGCGCCAGCGGCAATCGGCCTACCGGGGCGCTGGTCGGCGAACATCGGTTGTCGACCCTGGACAGCAATGGCCAGTTGTTCGAGGCCGGCGATTACGCCGAGCTGATCGTCGCCTACCGCAACGGCGCTGCGGTGCGCCTGGGCGATGTGGCGAGCGTGGTAGCCGGCGCGGAAAACGCCTACACCCAGGCCTCGCCGGATGGCAAACCAGGTGTCGCGGTGGTCGTGCGCCGTCAGCCGGGTGCCAACATCGTCGCCACCGCCGATGCGGTGACGGCAGCGCTACCGGAGCTGACTGCCGGCCTGCCGGCGGATCTCGAGGTCAAGGTGCTCAACGATCGCACCCGAACCATCCGTGCGTCGCTGCACGAGGCCGAGCTGACCTTGCTGATCGCCGTGGCCCTGGTGATCGGCATCATGGCGCTGTTCCTGCGCCAGTGGTCGGCGACCCTGGTGGTGTTCGCCGTGCTGGCGACCTCGGTGATCGGCTCCTGCGCGGCCATGCTGGCGTTCGGGTTGTCGCTGAACAACCTGACGCTGGTGGCGATCATCGTCGCCGTGGGTTTCATCGTCGATGACGCCATCGTCGTCGTGGAGAACATCCACCGGCATCTGGAGCGCGGCGTCGGCCGGGTCCAGGCGGCCCTCGACGGGGTGCGCGAGATCGGCTTCACCGTGGTGTCGATCAGCCTGTCGCTGGTGGCGGTGTTCATTCCGCTGTTCTTCATGAGTGGCTATGTGGGCCGGCTGTTTCGCGAATTCGCCCTGGCGGCCACCTCGGCGATCATGATTTCCGTGGTCATCTGCCTGACCCTGGCGCCCGCCCTGGCCGCGTTGTGCATGCGCCCGCTGGCCAACCATGGCGGCCCGGGGCCGACCATGCGCCGCGTGCTCGGCGGTTACGAGCGCGTACTGGTCTGGGCACTGGATCACCCGCGCAGCATCCTCACGGTGTTCTTCGCCTGCATCGCCATCAGCGTGGGTGGTTTCGCGCTGATGCCCAAGGGCTTCTTTCCGCTGCAGGACACCGGCTTCATGAATGGCACGGTGCAGGCTTCGGCGGACATCTCCTACGAGGCGATGCGTACCAAGAACCGGCAACTGGTGGACATCCTGCGCAACGACCCCGACATCGTCGCCTTCAATACCGATATCGGTAACGACGGCAGCTACAGCGTCGGCGGCCTCGCCGTGGTGCTCAGCGACCCGGACGACCGTGACGTCAGTGTCGAACAGATCATCGACCGGCTGCGTCCGCAGTTCGCCGCCATCCCCGATCTGCGCGTGACCCTGCGCGCCGCTCAGGACATCAACCTCGGTTCGCGGGCATCGCGGGCCCAGTATCAGTACGTGTTGCGCAGCCGCTCGCTGGAAGAGCTGGCCACCTGGACGCCACGCCTGACCGAAAGGCTGCAGGGTCATGCGCTGTTTCGCGACGTCAACAACGACCTGCAGTTCGACGCCTCGGTAACGCCCGTGCAGATCGACCGCGAGGCGGCCTCGCGCTATGGCTTCTCGGCAGCGGATGTCGATGAAGCGCTGTACGACGCGTTCGGGCAGCGCCGAATCAACGAGATCCAGACCGCGTCCAACCAGTATCAGGTGGTGCTTGAGCTGAGCAGCAGCCAGCGCCAGCGGGTGCAGAGCCTGGAGCTGTTCCAGCTGCGTTCGCCGGCAACCGGGCAACTGGTGCCGCTGAGCACCTTCGTGCGGATATTGCCGGCCAAGCCGGCGCCGGTGAGCATCAACCACAGCGGCATGCTGCCGTCGGCCAACCTGTCGTTCAACCTGGCGCCCGGCGTGGCCTTGGGCGACGCGGTGGCGGTATTGCGTCAGATCGAGCAGGACATCGGCATGCCGGCCAGCATCGGCGGGCGCTTCAGCGGTGCCGCCCAGGCATTCCAGCAGACCCTGGCCTCGCAGCCCTGGCTGATCCTCGCGGCACTGGTCGCGGTGTACATCATCCTCGGGGTGCTCTACGAGAGCCTGGTGCACCCCTTGACCATCCTGTCGACCATTCCTTCAGCGGGCATCGGTGCCTTGTTGCTGCTCTGGTTGTGGGGCCTGGATTTTTCCATCATGGCGCTGATCGGCCTGATTCTGCTGATCGGTATCGTCAAGAAGAACGGCATCCTGCTGGTCGACTTCGCACTGCAGGCCCAGCGTCAGGGCATGGCGCCGCGGGAGGCGATCCATCAGGCCTGCATGACGCGCTTCCGGCCCATCCTGATGACCACCCTGGCCGCCATGTTCGGAGCGGTGCCGCTGATGCTGGCGTTCGGCACCGGTGCCGAGCTGCGTGAACCGCTGGGCGTTGCCGTGGTGGGTGGCCTGCTGTTCAGCCAGGTGCTGACGCTGCTGACCACGCCAGTGGTTTACCTGATGATGGATCGCCACCTGGCCAGACGCCGTGAGCCGGTTGCCCGACATCAGGAGCTCGCGCCATGAAGCCGCTGCTGCTGATCCTCGTCTGTTTCTCACTGCTGGCCTGTAGCAGCCGCGAGCCGTTGCCGCCTGCGCAATTGCCAGCGCAGGCCGTGGCGGCCCTGCCGCAAGCCTGGTGGCAGAGCCTGCAGGACCCTGCCCTCGATCAACTGATCGCACTGGCGCTGCGCGACAACCTGGATCTGGCGACCGCAACACAGCGTATCCGCGAGCAGCGTGCGCTGCGTCGTCAGGCGACCGGCAACCGTTATCCGAACCTGAGCATCACCGGCAGCCACGAAAAGGGTCGCAGTGCCAGCGATGGCCATGACGAGGACTATTTCTACGGTCTCGACCTGAGCTGGGAGGCCGACCTGTTCGGGCGCCTGAGCGCCTTGCAACGGGCTGCCGATGCCAATCTGCAGGCGGCGGCTGCCGACTATCAGGCGCTGCGCGTCAGCCTGATCGCCGAGGTGGCAGGTACTTATTTGAACTATCGCCTGGCCGAGCGTGAGGTAGAGATCGCTGGGCGTGCCGCCGACAGCCAGGCGCAGATCGCCCGGATCACCCGGGTACGCTTCGATCAGGGCACAGCCAGTGGTTTCGATGTCGAGCGCCTCGATACCCAGCTCGCGGTAACCCGGGCGGCAATCCCCGAAGCGCGGCAGCGTGCTGACGCGGCGCGCTACTCGCTGGCCTATCTGCTCAACGCCGAGCAACCGCGCATCGACGCGCTGCTGGCCGAACAGGCGACTGCGCAGGCGCCCCGTGACGAGCGCCTGCTGCCGCTGCTCGAACTACCCGCCAGCAGCCTGCGTGCTCGCGCTGACGTGCGCGCCGCCGAACTGCGCCTGCTGGCCGCCGACAGCAGTCTGGATGCGGCCAAGGCGCTGCGTTATCCACAGCTGACCCTGGGTGCCCTGGTGGGTTTCGAGCAGGGGATCGGCGTGCCCGCCTGGACCCTCAGCGGGCAGGCATTGCAACCGCTGTTCGACTTCGGCCGGGTTACCGCCGGTATCGAGGCCGGCGACGCGCTGCGCGAGCAGGCCTGGCTGGGCTATCAGGCGAGCCTGATTCAGGCGCTGCGAGAAACCCGCAGTGCGATCAGTGCCTATGTGCAGGGGCTCGATCGTCAGCGTCTGCTGGACAATGCCGGTCGCTCCGCTGCCAACGCCACGGCGCTGGCGCAACGGCAATACGACGCCGGTACCGTGTCCCTCACCGAGGTGCTGGATGCCGAGCGTACCCAGTTCGACACCCAGCTCGAACAGCAGCGTGCCTTCACCGATGTGGCGTTGCGATGGGTGGAGATCTATCGAACGCTGGGCCTGGCACCCGCAGGGCCGGCAGATTCGTCAGGCGAGTCGCTGCGCACGCGGGAGTGAGCGGTGTCATCGAGAAGAGGCGTAGAGCGCGGCATGGCTGCTGAAAGGTGAGGATCTTTCTGTGGCGCTCAGGAATTGACTGCCTGGGAGACCGGGAAACGCTGATTGAGCACCTCGATCAGGCGCTCCTGATAGATGGGTTTGGGCAGGAAGTCGACCACCTGCAAAGGCAGCAGCCCAATCACGTCGTTCATGTCCGCATGGCCCGACATGACGATCACCGGCAAGGTCGCATAGTGCGGATTGGCACGCAGATTCTGGATCAGACGCAGGCCGCTTTCCTCGGGCATGCGCAGATCGGTGATCACCAGTGCGATGGCGGGCCAGGTGGCCAGGCACAGCATCGCGGCGCTGACGCTGTTGGCGCAATGACAGTGGAAACCCTCACCCTCGAGCAACTCACCGAGTTCTTCGAGGGCTTCGGTCTCATCATCTACGAGTAAAATATGTTGGCGCATATCGGCTACTCACAATGAATGATGAATATTAGCCGCCACCACCAGCAGCGGCACCGCCACCCGTGCCGGTCCCCGTTGCACCCGGCAAGGTATTCGCTATCGATGTAAACACCGCATTTATATCGGTGCCCAGCGCTGTAGCACCGCTGACGATAACTACCGCGATCAAGGCCGCAATGATCGAATATTCAATAGCCGACGCGCCGTCTTCGTTAGCGAAGAACTCGCGGACTCTTTCACGAAGGATAATGAGTTTTAACATGTTGGTACTTCCTCTGTAGCCATGCAGGCAGGGACGCCTGTTCATGGGGCTTGCAAGGGGAAGTGTAGAAATGGCGTGCGGCAGTTCGCAAACTCACCTTGGTATTATATAGAAAGTATTAATTACAAGTATAAGTCCTAATGAATTCAAGGCTTAAGATCATAGTCATGAAGCGCTATTGTATAAGCGTCAGTGCTCTGACTACTATGCAGCGACGAACGGCATGATCTATTGATAGTTGGGTTCGCTATAAGTTTCCGGAAAATCTTATTAAAGTGGAAAGCCGAGTTGCCGATATTCAACACGGTTCGATTTCCCCGCCTATCGTTATCCAGCATGAACATCGCGTTGTGCCGAGGTCTTGCAGTTCTATGGCTACAAGGAGTGTGCTGTCATGAATAGCCGATTGACGCTGGTGCTGGCCGGCGTGCTGCTGGTCGGTGCCGTAATCACCGGGTATTGGGGGCTGAGCCTGAGCCGAGGCCCCGTGCAGCCAGCGCCCGCGCCAGAGGCGTCATCCGCGCCCGTTCCGACCGAGGTCAGGAGCCAACTGCAGACCCAGGTCGACGATCAGCAGCGCAGCAGCGTCGTGGTGCTGGCTCGTGATGTACAGCCAATGACCCCGATCACCCGCGACGATCTCGCCGTGGAACGTCTGCGCATCGCGCCGCCGGGAAGTTTCGCCAAGCCGGAGGCGTTGCTGGGGCGTACGTTGTGGCGACACACCACGGCCGGTACGGTCTTGAATCAGGCCACGTTCGAGATGGGCGGGCCGCTGGCCCGCATGATTCGCCCTCAGGAACGGGCCATTGCCGTGGCGGTGGATGAAGTCATCGGTGGCGGTGGGCATCTGAGCCCCGGCGATTACGTGGACGTGCTGCTGTATCTGCGCCAGGACGAGAACAATCAGGACCAGACCGCTCAGGTGCTGATCCCGGCGCTGCGGCTGCTTAGCGTAGGGGGCGTACTGGGGGCCACCAATCAGGGGGAGGCGGCGCAACCGCCGGTGGACGACGATGAAGAGCGCCGCCGGCGTCGTTCACCCACCACCGCCGTTCTGGCCGTGCCCGAGGCGCTGCTGACACGCTTCATGCTGGCCACTCAGGTCGGCAGCCTGCGCCTGGCCGTGCGCAGCGCGGATGAAAAACTGCTCGCCGGTTACTACGCGGGTGATGAGCCGAAGGCGGCAATCGCCGAGGCGCAACGGCAACTGTTCCAGTTCGAGAAACTGGCGCTACGTGGCACGACGCCTCAACCGCAGCCTGGGGTGGCGGTACAGCGTGCCTCCGCGCCTGCCGGCATTCCGGTGTATCGCGGCAATGATGCCACTCGGCAAACTCCCTGACGGGCAAGGACTCGACCCATGAACGATGCCAACCGTAGTCCGTGCCGCTCGCACCTGGCGTTATGCCTGGTGGGCGCGCTGCTGGGCCTGCCATCCGGGGCATTCGCTTCCTGTGCGGGCCTCGAGCCGGTGCCGGCGGTGCTCGAGGTGACACAGGGCATGCAGCGCGAGCTGCGCTTTGCGGTCCCGATCACGCGCCTGGCCATCGCCGATCCGGAGGTCGCCGATGTGAGCCTCAATGGCAAGGACAGCTTTCTGCTACTGGGTAAGCGTGGCGGCACTACCAGCCTGATGGTATGGACACGTTGCGACCTCGAACCCAGGCAGAGCATGGTGGCCGTGCAGGGTGCGGCGACCGCTGCGGTCGCCGAGCCGGTTGTGCGTTACGATGAGGACATGGTGCCGAGCCAGGTGCAGACCGATATCCGCTTCGTCGAGGTCAGGCGCAGCAAGCTGCGTGAAGTCGGGCTGCGTATCTTCGGCACGGCCTCGAACAACTTTCTGATCGGCGCCCCCGGTACCGGGCCGGCGACGGTGCCCGTAGGTGGGGTTGGTGGAGTGGGGCCTGGGGCTGCTTTCCCGCTCTCGCGCGATGGTTTCAATATCGTTTGGGGCGGTGGCAGCAGCAAATTTCTGCTGGGGCTGGATGCGTTGGAGAACAGCGGCTTCGCTTACACCCTGGCTCGCCCGAGCCTGGTGTCTCTCAATGGCCAGAGCGCGAGTTTTCTCGCTGGCGGCGAATTTCCCATACCGGTTCCCAGCAGCGGCAGCGATTCGCTCTCCATCGAGTACAAGGAGTTCGGCGTACGCCTGACGCTCACGCCGACCGTGGTCGGCCGCAACCGCATCAGCCTCAAGGTCGCCCCCGAAGTCAGCGAACTGGACTTCACCGCCGGCATTACCATCGCCGGTACGCAGGTGCCTGCGCTGAACGTACGGCGCACCGACACCAGCGTTTCCCTGGCCGATGGCGAGAGCTTCATCATCAGCGGGCTGATCTCCACCAACAGTTCCTCGACTGTGGATAAGTTGCCTTTCCTTGGTGACGTGCCAGTGCTCGGCGCGTTCTTTCGCTCCTCGCGAATCGAGCGCGAGGAGCGTGAATTGCTGATGGTGGTCACGCCGCGTCTGGTGCAACCGATGGCGGCCGACGCCGAGCTACCGGAATTGCCGGGCGAGCAATTGCGTAACTACGACCCGGGCGTGTTCCGGCAACTGTTCCTCGAGAACGGCGACTTTCACCGGGCTGACGGCTTGTCGCGTTAGGGAGTGGGCATGGAACAGATTTTTCTCGCACAGACCCGCCGCAAGCAGGACCTCGAATGGCTGCAGGCCGCCCTGGCTGGTCAGGGGCAGGTGCTCAATGTCGGCGAGACGCTCGACGAAGTGCTCGGGTTGATGGACATGACCGGCAGTTGCCTGGTGTTCGTCGGCCTCAGTCGTGAAGGGCAGACGGCCCAGAGCGCGCTGATCGAATCGCTGCTCGACGCGCGGCCGATGGTCGTGGTGGTGGCCCTGGGCGATGGTCTGGACAACCAGCTGGTACTCAACGCCATGCGAGCCGGAGCCCGGGATTTCATCGCCTACGGTTCACGCAGCAGTGAAGTGCTGGGGCTGGTTCGCCGTCTGACGCAGCGCCTGCCGCAATTGCCGCCGTCCCGCGACCAGGGCGAACTGACGCTGTTGTGTGGCCTGCAACCGGATGCCGACGCCGCGCTGCTGGCCGTGCACCTGGCGCTACAGGTTCAGGCTCGCGGCCAGCGCACGTTGTTCATCGACCTCGGGGTGCCGAGAGGAGAGAGCCTGGAGCTGTTCGGGCTGGAATCATCGTTCTGTTTTGGCGATGCGCTGCGCAATATTCGTCGTCTCGATTCGAACCTGATCGAAAGCGCCTTCGCCCGGCATCCCGATGGCCTGCGCGTGCTGCCCCACGGGCCGGATGACGATGCGCTGGAGCGGTTCAGCCTTGGCGAGCTGTTCCTGCTGCTGGGCAGTTTGCGTCAGCATTTCCAGCACGTGGTAGTGAACCTCTGCGGTCAGCCGGACTGCGATGGCCTGCGCTCCTTCGCCACCCACGCCCAGCGCCTGTTCTGGTGCATCGATCAGAGCGTGCCCAACTGCCGCCGCAACCTGGCTCTGCTGGCGCTCTGGCGTGGCAAGGGCATCAAGCTCGACCATGCACGGCTGCTGGTCGACCGCTATCAACCAAGCGTGGCGCCTGGCCTGCAGGAGTTGAGCAGAACCTTTGCGCTGCCCCTGGAAGCTGGCCTGCCGTTGAGCCCGGTCACTCGCCTCAAGGCCAAGAATCAGGGCGTGCCCCTGTACGAGTTCGCCCCCCGTGATGGCCTCACCCAGGGGCTGCTGGCGCTCGCCAACGGCGTGGTCGAGCACAAGCAGGGTGGCTCCGGGCGCTGGTGGCAACGCATGTTGAGGGTCGGCTCATGACGATTGGTCCGTTCGGTGGCGATGGTGCGCGAATCGGTGTGCAGGATCTCAAGCCGGTGCTGCACCGTTACCTGATCGACGCCCTGGAAGAGAAGGGCGAAAACCTTCTGGAGGGTACCCGCACCTCGCTGGCGAGCTTCGTCAGCGAGCAGGTCAGCGACTATGTCAGTCGTCGGCAGATCGCCATCTCCCGCTATGAGGTGGATCGTCTCGCCGAGGAGCTGGTGGACGAACTGACCGGTTTCGGCCCGCTGGAGATCCTCCTCAAGGACGAAGGCGTGACCGAGATTCTGGTCAACGGGCCACACCGGGTGTTCATCGAGCGCGGCGGTGTGCTGCAGCTCAGTGACCTGCGTTTCATCGACGATCAGCACGTGCTGCGGGTAATCCAGCGCATCCTGGCCCCGGTGGGCAGGCGGCTCGACGAATCCTCGCCGATGGTCGATGCGCGCATGCCAGATGGCAGCCGTATCAACGCGATCATCCCGCCGGTGGCCCTGGACGGCCCCTGCATCTCGGTGCGCAAGTTCCGCAAGGACATGCTGCGCAGCGCCGACCTGCTGGCCAGCAACTCGCTGGATCAGGCCATGCTCAGTTGCCTGGAGCTGATGGTCAGGCGCCGCTGCAACATCATGGTCAGCGGCGGCACCGGTACCGGCAAGACCACCTTGCTGAACATGCTCAGCCAGATGATCGACCCACGCGAGCGGATCGTCACCATCGAAGACACCGCCGAGCTGGGGCTCAATCATGACCACGTGGTGCGTCTGGAAACCCGGCCGCCGAATGCCGAGGGTTACGGTGAGGTGGGCGCCCGGGAGCTGGTGCGCAACGCCCTGCGCATGCGCCCGGATCGCATCGTGCTCGGCGAGATTCGCGGCGTCGAAGTGCTCGACGTGCTGACCGCGATGAACACCGGTCACGATGGTTCGATGAGCACCGTGCACGCCAACAATGCTCAGGATGCCCTGCTGCGTCTGGAGACCCTGGTGGGTTTCTCCGGTGCCACGATGGCCGAGCGCACCCTGCGGCAGATGATCTGCGCGGCGCTGGACGTGGTGATCCAGCTGACCCGTCTGCCGGATGGCCGTCGTTGCGTCAGTGAGGTGGTCGAGGTGCTCGGCCTGCGCGAGGATCAGTACGTCACCAACACCCTGTTCCGGCTCGATCGCAGTGGTACCGGCACGTTCTGCCGGGATGCGCCGAACCCGGCTGGGCACAAGATGCGCCGCGACTGAGCGGGCGGCCCAGGTGCCAAGGAGAGCTTGAATGAACGCATCGATGCTGCTGGGGGTGATCTGCCTGATCTTGCTCGGGGCGGGCCTGCTGATGCTGCGCAGAAGCCGTGAGCAGGCCGCCTCCGAGCAGGTCATCCAGCGCTTGCTGATGGATCAGCCGGAGCCGCTGGGGATGGTGTCCATCGGGCATGTGGATAAGTTGTTCCTGCGTGCCGGTTTCAGCAAGCCGCGTCAGGGTCTTGGTCTCTGGTTGTTCATCTGGCTGCTCGGCGCGCTGATGGGCCTGATCGTCGGTCATTGGCTCGGCCTGCTGATCATGTTGCTGTTACCGCTGCTGCTGGGGCGTCTGTTCATCGCCTTGCGGTATCGCCGTCGGCTGTTGCGCATGATCGAGCAACTGCCGGTCTTTCTCGACCATGTGATCCGCAGCCTGAAGTCCGGGCGTGCGCTGGGTGACGCGCTGATGCTGGCCATGGAGACCGCCCCCGAGCCACTGCGTGGGGCGATGGCGCGCACTCGCCGTAACGTGCTGCGCGGTATGGGCCTGGGCGATGCCCTGCAGGATTTCGCCGACCTCTACGAGCGTGAAGAATTCCAGGTGCTGGCGCTCGGGGTCAGGGTCAATCAGCGTTATGGCGGCAACAGCACCGAGCTGCTGAACAACCTGATCCGGCTGATCCGCGAGCGCGAACAGAGCGCTCGCAAACTGCGCGCGCTGACCGGCGAAACCCGCATCAGCGCCTATGTGATGGGCGGCCTGCCGCTGGCGCTGGCCTGCTATATCTTCGTCACCAACCCGCAATTCATGCTGGGCATGTGGCAGGAGTCCACGGGGCGTATGGTGCTGCTGCTGGCGTTCGTGCTGCAGGCCCTCGGCAGCTTCTCGCTGTGGCGCATGCTGAGGAGTTTGTGATGGGTGGTCTTCTCCTGCTCAGCGCATTGCTGCAACTGCTGCTCGCAGTGCTGTTCATCTACCTGGCCTATGGCGATCTGCGTGCCCGCCGGCAATTCAGCCAGCGCATGGGCACAGTCTCGCGGGTGTCCGGTGGCGGCGTGATGCGCGGCATCGGCGGCAGTTCCCTGGGGCGGCGTACCCTGAGCATGGATAGCGAAACGGTGCAGTTGCTCAATCGCCTGGGCTGGCGCAAGCGCAATCAGCAATCGATGTTCTCGGCCATCCAGTTGGGCACGCCCATCGTATTGTTGCTGTTGGTGGTGATCGTCGAGCTACTCTTGAACAAGGCACCGCAACCGATCTGGCTGGCGCCGGTGTTCGCGCTCGGTATCGGTTACCTGATCCCCAAGCGCTGGCTGGCCATGGCGGCCAGGCGTCGGCAGGAACAATTGGCCGAAGAGGTGACCACGTTCATTCCCCTGCTGCGCATCCTGTTCGATGTCGGCATGACCGTGGAGCAGGGGCTGCGGGTGCTCGCCAAGGAGTCCGAGGGCATCCTGCCGAACCTCAGTGCAGAGCTGCGTCAGGTGCTGGCGCGGGTCGATGCAGGGCTCGAACTGGGCCGCGAATTACGTGACATGGCGGCCCTGCTGGAAGTCTACGAGGTCACCGATTGCGTAGTGATCCTTGAACAGCTTATCGTCCAGGGCGGCGGGGCCATGGCCTCGCTGCTGCGGCTCAAGGAGCTGATCGATGATCGGCATCATACGGCTCTCGAAGAAAGAGTTTCCAAATTGTCCGGGAAGATGTCCGTGATCATGATGATCTTCCTGTTCCCGGCATTGTTGATCGTATTGGCAGGGCCCGGATTTATCGCGATCGTCGGGGCTCTTGGGGAGTTGAAATGAAGCGTGTAGTGACCGTGGTTGGGGTGGTGGGATTGTTGGCTGGTTGCGCGAGCAGCCCGGCCCAGTCCCCCTGGTTGATGAGCAGGGGCGCGGCGATCCCGATGACCTGTGCGCCGTTGTCCCAGGACCAGGAGCTGGCCCTCAATCTGGCTCAGAAAACCGCCGATGAAGGGCGGCTGCACGCTGCATTGGCCAATCTGGAGCGCCTGCCCGGCGGACTGCCCCAGGCGAACCTGTACAAGGCGCGCATTCTGCGCTCGCTGAACCGCCCGGAAGCCCAGGCGCTTTATACCAGCCTGCTCGGTACCTGCCTCAAGGCTCAGGGTGAACACGGCCTCGGCCAGCTCGCCAGCGCTCAGGGCCGTTACCAGGAAGCGCTCGAGCATCTGCGCCTGGCGGCCAATCTGGACCCGACCAGCGATACCATCCGCAACGACCTGGGTGTGGTGTACATGAACCTCGGTCGCATGGATGAAGCGCGCTTCGAGCTGCTGACCGCACTGGAGCTCAATGAGACGGAGAAACAGCCGGCACTCAACCTGCTGACCCTGCTGATCTTCCAGGGCAACCTGCCGCAGGCCAGTGCGCTGGCCCAACGCATGGGCTTCTCCGCCAGTGAGTTTCGCACGGCGGAGCAGCGTGCCCAGACATTGCGCAGCCAGATCGGTGTAGCCGGTGCCGCTGCGGCAAAGCCCGACACCCCGACGCCAGCCAGCGGCGCTCAGCAGCGATCGCCTGCTGCCGCGACCCCGGCACCTAAGCCCGCCGAGACGCGGCCCGCTCCGGCGCAACAGCCGGTGGCCCCTGTCGTTGCCGCACCTGTCGCGAAACCCGCCGATAAGCCGGTAGCGCCACAGCCGGTTGCTCAGCCCGCGGTGGCTCGTGCGGCAGAGAGCCCGGCGCGTCCCGCTCCAGCTGTTCCGGCACCGCAACTGTCCAATTTCCGCCCCGCCCCGGTCGTGCCGCTTTCCGTTGCCAGCGCTGCGAGGCCGCCAGCAGCCCCAGCGCCAGCCGTTGCTCCGGT
Organism: Pseudomonas sp. MEJ086; assembly: GCF_030209025.1. Lineage (NCBI taxonomy): Bacteria > Pseudomonadati > Pseudomonadota > Gammaproteobacteria > Pseudomonadales > Pseudomonadaceae > Pseudomonas > Pseudomonas sp. MEJ086. The sequence continues at coordinate 51,534 of NZ_JARVSV010000030.1, read as the reverse complement.
GGTCGTGGCCGCCGCGCCGGCCGCTGCCGTCACGCGTACCGCCGTGGCTAGCGTAGCGCCGAGCCGCCAGGTAGCCGCTGCTCCGGTAGCGGTCAACCAGCCGGCAGCGCCTGCTGTAGCCGCCCCTGCGCCGGCCGCTGCCCCTGTGACCGTGGCCCAGGCGCCAGCCGCGAGTGTGGCGCCGACCCTGGCGGCGACACCTCGGATTGCCGCTCCGGCAGTAGTCCAGCCAGCGGCGCCTGCAGTGGCTGCCGCGCCAGCGGTGCCGGCTCCGGTGGCGTCTGTCGCCTCGGCTGCGCCGGCGAGCAGGAGCATCGCGTCTGCGCCGGGCTCCACGCCAGCCGCCACGCCTGCCAGTCAGGCGCGGGCAAAGATCGAAATGCGCCCTGGCCGTCTGATCGTGCCTGACGATGGCGGCTTCATCCGCGTCGAGCCCGTTGGCGATCTGCAGGGCAATACGGTGGCCAATCAGCGCTGAGTGGACGGCGCAGCAGCTATAGAAGGAGAGCACACCATGAAGGGGATGATCGTTGGCGTTGCGCTGCTGGCCTGCCTGCCGCTGGTTGGCCAGGCGGCGGGCGAGGATGGTTCGGGCGGCCTGGTTGGCGGCGAGGTGGAGACGCAGACGGGCCATTGGCTGCGCCTGCAGCGCGAGGGACGCCTGGCGTCGTCTCATCCTCAGACGTCGACACCCGCAGAACGGGAGTTGGCGCTGCAGCGTTGGCTGGATAGCCACAAGCATCCCATCCCGGAATTCTTCGAGCAGGATGCGGGTGGGAAACTGGGCGAGTAAAGGATATTGGCCGAATAGTGTATCGACGGCGTGTTACGGACTTATTATCCGTATAAATAAACATCACACGTGACGCGTCTGTATAAGTTTCAACGCAATGCTATACCGCGCTTTTACAAAATTTACCCGTGTGAAGGATAAGACAACGCCAATTGTGTACGGTTGTGCACCCGCGTCAGTCTCAATATCTGGGACACATAAAGTTTCACGGTATTTTCGGTAATACCCAATTCACAGGATATCTGGTAATTGGTCATCCCTTTGGCGATCAATTGAGCGACTGCCAATTGCCTTCTCGACAGCTTGTCGAAGGGCTCGGGAATGATATCCACCGAAGCGGTCATTTGCGCGACGTTCTTTATCGGTGTGGCAGGTAGCAGGTCGCTGTGCATCTCGTGCAGCGATGCCGCCAGATCCTGAATGCGCTGACGAATCTGCTGTTCCTTGGTTCGCTGTTCGACGCGCTCGTACAAACGCGTCACGCTGGCCTGCAGCTCCTGCAGGTCCACCGGCTTCTGGTAGTAGTCGGAAACGCCCGCCCGCAAGGCCAGGATGACGTCCTGCTTGTCCGTGCTGCCGGTGAATATAGCGGTTTCGTAGAGTCGACCCGGGCGGGCGATACGTGCCAGTTCACCGACCAGCTGAACCCCGGTGAGCCCTGGCATGTGCATGTCGCTGAGCACGATGCCAATCTGCTCGTCCTGCTGGAATGCCAGCAATGCATCCTCTGCACAATGGCATGCCGTAACGCCGTAACCGAGTTGCTCGAGAAACTCCGCGAGTTCCTCGACAATGATCGGTTCGTCGTCGACTATCATTATCCGCAAAGGGATTTCCATGCCAAGACTCTATGGGGAGACGGTTGATATTGAAAAACGAGAATAGCTATGCCTTAAGTTATAGTCAAAGTTATGCAGTCGAGCAGCGTGTGATTAGAAGGGGTTATCAGTTGTTGTGTTGCCATGGGCAGATCGGTATTCGTCTTTAGGTTCGACTATAAGTTGGCAGTTTTATGGCACCTGTTATTTGGCTATGAACCACAAGGTTGTAAGTGCGAATCCCAAGCACAGAAAGGGTGCATAGGGAGGCGCTTTGGCACTGGTCGTTCTAAGCGCCACCAGGCGTTGTGGAAGGGCCTGACGGATGCCAGGCCAGATGCGCACCAGCGTGACCCATGTGACCTGTACGAGCGCGGCAGCAATCACGCTGAACAGGACATGTGCGGCATCGCTGGCAGCACCGAGGGCCACGAGCAGTTTCACGTCGGCCGAACCCATTTGCCGGCTCAGGTAGCCGGGCAGCGACAACAGGCATGCGATACCGATCGCCAGTGCCACCGCTGGCGGGCTGGCGCCGGTCAGGCTGTTGCCTGACCACAGCAAGTAGACCAGGGCGACGCAGAGGCCGCCCAGGGTCAGCAGGTTGGCGATCTTGCGGTGCTGAGCGTCCTGGAATGCGCAGGCGCCGAGCCAGCAGAGCAATACGATATAGGCCATGGATGCGCTGGGTGTCCGGGTTCAGGAAGGGCGATGCAGCCCGATCATGTCGACGGATATTTCGATCCGTCTGCGGCGCTAATCATGGTAGGTGGGCCGGACAATGCAAGTGTTCAAGGATTGGTTCAAGCGTGACCCCGAAGCGCAGGCGGCGCCGGAGGCGACAGTTGCACCCGTAGCGGTTTCCGCCAACAGCCCGTGTCTGAATCTTTCCATCGACGCCCTCGGGCGGGTGTTCGAGGTGTCCGGCAGCCTTTCGTACCGCCTGCCGATCGCGGTTTCCCAGGTGCTGCCGCTGGAGCAGTTGCTGCACGGCCAGAGCCGCTATCTGGTGACCGATCTGGCGGCCTTCGTGCAGCAGATGCTCGATCTTTCCTTCGTCACCCGTGACGGCAGCATCCTGCATACCCGCGGCTGGTTGAAGGCCGAAGTGCAGGGCTGGTCCCTGCAGGCCTTCGAGATCGGCGACTTTCTGGCCCGCTTGCAGGCCTGCGAACAGCGCCTGCAGGTGTTCTCGCAAATCAGCGCCGTGGCGCAGAGCATACGGGGGGCCGACCGGGTCGAGTTTCCGCGGCATGCCCACGAGTGGCTGGGCGCGATGGCCCAGGCGCTGCGACTGGCCTGCACGGCGCTGGCCCTGCCGGATGCGCAGCGGGGCGGCTGGCAGATCGTCGGTCATTACCGCGACGCGCTGACGCCGGTGTTCTGGGACGATGGCCAGCACCTGCCCCGCGAGCTGCAGCAGTACGCTGGGGACCAGCCCGTCCAGTGGTTGCGCGGCGGTGCGGATGTCACCGAATGGCACGCCGCGGACTCCGTCTGGCTGGTGCCCTATGCCGATCATCAGGGGATCCGGGCCTGGCTGCTGTGCTCGCCCTACATCGCCCACCAGAGCATGCCCGAGCTCAACACCCGTGATTGGCTGGACCTCTTTGCCCATGTCGCAGCGCCCCTGCTGCAACGCCTCGACGAGCAGGGTCGCCGGGTGCATGGCGAGCGTGTGGATATCCTGCAGAATCTGCTCGGCACCGGCTGGTGGGAATACATGCCGCGCAGTGGCGCGTTTCTCCTGGCCCCCAGCCTGATGCAGCGCTTCGGTTTCGACCCACGCGCAGCGGTGGCCCTGGCCGACTGGCTGGAGCTGCTCAACCCGGCGGACCGCGACGAGTTCCGCATCCGCCTGGGGGATGCCGAGATGAGCGGTCGCGCCTTCGAGCAGGTGGTGCGTCTGCGTGACGCCGCCGGGGAGCTGTGCTGGTTCCGCATCCATACGCGGATTCTCAATGCCAACGGCCAGCGGCGCATCGTCGGCGCGGTGCTGGACATCAACGACATGAAACTCAAGGAGGTGGAGGCGGATGCGGCGACCACTCGCCTGAAGAGTCTGGTCGCCAGCGCGCCAGCGCTGATCTACGTGAATCGCTACGAAGAGGGCGTCTTCGTGCCGGTGTTCTGCAGCGATAGCAGCAGCGCGTTGCTGGGCTGGACACTGGAGGATTTCGTGCAGCGCAGCATGGCCGACTTCATCCACCCCGATGACCGGGACATCTATTTCGCCCACACCCGCACGCTGCTCGGCCAGGGTGCCGCCAGCTCTCGCTATCGGCTGATCGACCGCGATGGCCGCTACCACTGGCTGCAGGACGAAGCCAAACTGCTGCGTGATGAGCGTGGTATTCCCGTGGAAGCGGTTGGCCTCTGCCTGGACGTGACCGAGGCTGCCCAGGCCGCCGAGCGGATTCGCGAGAGCGAGGAGCGCTATCGAATCCTGGTGGAAGACTCGCCGGCGATCATCTGCCGCTACCGACCCGATCTCACCCTGGTCTACGCCAACCGACCGTTGGCGCAGTATCTGGGCATCCGCCAGGAAAACCTGCCGGGCACCAGCCTGGCGACCTATCTGTCGGCCCAGGAACTGACCCAGTTTCGCGAGCGCCATCGGCAGCTGACGCCCGCCGAGCCGGTTTCCACGGCACTGGTGCGCATGGATCTGCCGGGGCGCGAACATATCTGGTGGGTGCTGGCCGAGCGTGCCGTGTTCGACGAGCACGGCAAGCTGCTCGAGGTGCAGGCTGTCGGGCGTGACGACACGGAACTGCAGAAGGCCCGGCAGATGCTCAATCAGAGCGCCAAGATGGCAGTGCTGGGCGAGATGGCCACCGGGCTGGCCCACGAGATCAACCAGCCGCTGAACGTCATGCGCATCGCCCTGACCAACACCCTGAAGGGTGTGGAAAACGGTTCGGCCAACCCTGATTACCTGAAGAACAAACTGGGGCGTATCGAACAGCAGATCACCCGGGCGGCGAAGATCGTCAACCACATGCGCATCTTCGGGCGGCGCTCCGAGGTCGAGGACGATCTGTTCAGCCCCGACGAGGCCATCGAGGGCGCCCTGACGCTGATCCGCGAAGGCGAACTCGCCCGCGATATCGACCTGACCCTAGACCTCTGCGGTTCTCCACAGGTGCGTGGGCATGCCGACCAGCTCGAGCAGGTCATCATCAACCTGCTGGTCAACGCCAAGGATGCGCTGCTCAGCGCGCGGGAAAAGCAGCCCGAATTGGAGCCGCGCATCCTCCTGCGCAGCGAGCTCAGCGAGGACAAGGTGGTCGTGCAGGTTCAGGACAATGCGGGCGGTATCGACCCGCTGCTGCTGGATCGGGTCTTCGATCCGTTCTTCACCACCAAGCCAGTGGGCAAGGGCACCGGGCTGGGGCTGTCGGTCAGCTACGGGCTGGTCAACCAGATGGGTGGCAAGCTCAGCGTGAGCAACCAGGAGGGTGGTGCGTGCTTCCGTATCGAGCTGCCGGTGGTCGTCACCTGACATGAGCGACTGGGTGGATGCGTTGTACCGCTGTTGCGACGGCGTGCTGAGTGGCGATCAGACGCTGATCGGGCAACTGCGCGACGCCGGCTTCGACTGCCGGGAGGGCTGCTGGAGTTTCCATCTGCCCGCGCTGCATGCCTGGCTGATCGATCAAACGGCCATCCGTAACGAGCCTGATTACCCGAGCTTCCTGCAGCGCCTGTACGCCAGCGATCTCAACGCTCGTCTCGCCCGCCAGGGCGTGCAGATCGTCATCGCCGACAATCGCGGCAAGGTCAGCGAGAGTCTGTATCGTCTGCAACGCCTGCCCTGAACAGGTGGCGATGGCGCTCGTCGTACAGCGCCGAGTCGGCGAAGTCGTCGGCGCCCAGCACCCTGCCGACCAGAATCAGCGCGGTGCGACGAAAGCCCTTGGCGCTGACCTTGGCCTCGATATCGGCGAGGGTGCCGAGCACCCAGTCCTGATCCGGCCAGCTGGCGCGATGCACCACCGCGATCGGGCAACTGGCCCCATAGTGAGGCAGCAGGTCGCCGACGATCTTCGGCAGATGCTGAACACCCAGGTGGATCGCCATGGTCGCACCATGCCGCGCCAGATCGTGCAACTGCTCGCCTTCGGGCATCGGTGATTTGCTGGCATAGCGGGTGAGGATCACCGTCTGGGAAACGGCCGGCAGCGTCAGCTCGCTTTCCAGCAGTGCGGCGCAGGCTGCCGTGGCCGTGACGCCGGGGATGATCTCGAAGGGAATGCTCAGGGCGCGCAGGTGACGAATCTGCTCACCGATGGCGCCGTACAGCGATGGGTCTCCCGAATGCACCCGTGCCACGTCCTCGCCGCGTGCATGAGCCGCCTGCAGCAGGGCGACGATTTCATCGAGATGCAATTCGGCGGTGTTCACCACCAGGCTGGCCTGATGGCCGTCGAGCAGCGCTTCCGGCACCAGGGAGCCGGCGTAGAGAATTACCGGGCAGGAGCGAATCAGGCGCTGGCCCTTCACGGTGATCAGTTCGGGGTCGCCGGGGCCGGCGCCGATGAAGTAGACGGTCATGCGAATCCTGGGTGTAGGGTGGAAGAGGCTTTTCTCCTCCACCGTGTTGTTCGGCTTATCCGGTCACTCGGCGGGGGATCGCCATCCGGCGGATCGAGAAAGCGTGGACTACGCGTCCCGATCCACCCTACGGATCGCTGCGGGCAACGGCCAGTGTGGCGTTAGCGCTCTTGCGCTTGGTTATCCACAGGCGAGCGGGGCGATTGCTCAAGCGCTCGACCAAGGCCAGGGCGCTGGCTTCGGCAACGCTCGGGCTGCCAGTGACATGCAGGGCGATGGCCGAGGTCTGGCTCAGGCGCTCATGGTAACCCGTCAGCGCATCGGTGGGCAGGAAGCTGATGGGCAGGCCCAGATGCTCGGCCAACTGCAGCAACCCGGGCTCGTCAGCCTTGTGGTCGCTGCTGGCCAGGGCCGTCAGCTCGGCAGTGCTCGAGCCATGCTCGGCCAGCGTATCGTCGAGCAAGGCCAGCAGCTCGCTCAGCGAACACCCGCGCCGGCAACCCAGGCCGGCGACGAGGGTCGAGCGCTCGTTCATTCTGCGTGTCGAGTGCGGCCATGGAACCAGGCGGCAGCCAGCCCCAAAGCAGCCCAGAACGCAGCGTTGGTGAGCAGCGAGGCAAGGATGAATTCGTGCTCCAGCGCTTCGGGTGCCAGGCTTTCATGCACCTCAGGCTGCGGTGCGCCGATCACATGGGGCAGCGCCAGAATCACCAGGCCAAGTATGCGCAGCAGCCAGTTGCCGCCAAATGCCAGCAGCGCCAGCCCAGCAGCGGTCGAAGCTGCGGTACCGATCCACCAGTACTGGCGCAGCAGCAATTCGGCCGCAGCGGTACCTGGCAGCTCCGGCGGCAAGCCGCTCGAGGGCGCCAGCACGAAGGTGGCGAAACCGGCCAGGCCCCAGAGCAGGCCCTGCCAGGTTCCCTCGGGGGCGCGCAGGGTGAACAGGCCGGCAAGCATCAGCGCGAAGCCCACACCTACCACCAGGTTGCTCAAGCCTGTGGATAACAGCCGTTGCCAGCCATCTTTCGGTGCCCATGCTTCACCGTCATGGCTGTGACCGCCAGCGGCGCCATGATCGTGAGCGGCGCTTGCGGTGTCGTGGTTGTGTTCGATGCTGGCCGCGGGCTCGGCGACTTCGAACGTCTCGGCATGCAGGATCAGCGGGGTTATCCACAGGCTCTGCAGCACGGTCAGCACGATGGCAGCGAGCAGGCCGGCGAAGCCTGCGGTCTGGGCGATGCGCTTGATCATCCTGGCGTCCTCAGTGGCACGGGAACGCGGCGCTATGCCGGGTATCGTGGGCCGCATTGTGCAAGGCTTCGACGTGGGAGAAGCCGGCGAAGAAGATCAGCACGGCGCCCAGCGCGCAGCTGCCAACGGCAAGCAGAATACGCTGTGACAGGGGAAGTGCAGGTGCGCTGGAGTGCGAGATGGCGCTGCTGGACATGGTCGTGAACCTTCACTATGAGGTGAACGGCACAGCAGGGACGCAGCGAGCCCGCCCGCATAACGGGCAGTTATCGGCGCGTGCCCGCCCACCGCGGGTTGCCAAACAGAGGATTCAGGCCGGTCTCCGGGCTCACGATGATCACTGGGCAGTGATGAGGATCGGCCTTCCCATGCTTTCGCACAGTGGCCACGACGATCCTGACATTCGCTTACCGTTGCGGGGGCAGCGCCGGACTCGAACCGGCTTCCCGTTTCACCTCACGCACGGCGGCGTGAGACACCTGAAACAACCGCGCAAGGACATCATGAAGCGGCAGATGCGTCAATATGTTACGGATCAGCTCGTGATTGACCGTGTCGCAGGCTCTGCGTAGCCTTGCGTCTTTCGAGGTTCTCCACTCGCGTGGAGCTAAGAGGGAACACGGCAAGCCGTGGCTGCCCCCGCAACTGTAAGCAGCGAGCGCATCGCCAATCGCCACTGGGAAACCGGGAAGGCCGGCTACGCGCCATGACCTGTGAGCCAGGAGACCTGCCTCGATAACGCTTTCGACAACCGGGCGGGGTGATCCGGTGATGCCTTCGCCAGCCTCGGCTGGCGCCTGCCATCCTATTGCCCGCTCGCCGTTCATTCAGACGCAGGGCCAATCATGAAAACGCTCGCCAAACTACCCGTCACCATCGTCACCGGCTTCCTCGGTGCTGGTAAGACCACCTTGCTGCGGCACATGCTTGAAAACGCCGAGGGCCGTCGCATTGCGGTGATCGTCAACGAGTTCGGCGAACTGGGTATCGACGGTGAGATCCTCAAGCAATGCACCATCGGCTGCACCGAGGAAGAAGCCAACGGTCGGGTTTTCGAACTGGCCAACGGCTGTCTGTGCTGCACCGTGCAGGAAGAGTTCTTCCCGGTGATGCGCGAACTGGTGGAGCGTCGCGGCGACCTCGACCATATCCTGATCGAAACCAGCGGCCTGGCCCTGCCCAAGCCACTGGTCCAGGCCTTCAACTGGCCGGAAATCCGCAACGCCTGCACCGTCGATGCGGTGATCACCGTGGTCGACAGCCCGGCGGTGGCTGCCGGCACCTTCGCTGCCTTCCCCGATCAGGTCGATGCCCAGCGCAAGCTCGACCCCAACCTCGATCATGAGTCGCCCCTGCACGAACTGTTCGCCGACCAACTGGCGAGCGCCGATCTGGTGATCCTCAACAAGGCCGATCTGCTCGATGCCGAGACCCTGGCAGCGGTGCGCGCCGAAGTCGGCGAAGAGCTGCCGCCAGCGGTCAAGGTGGTGGAGGCCCATGGCGGTTCGTTGCCGCTCAATGTGCTGCTGGGCCTGAACAGCGAGACCGAGTTGCACATTGAAGGCCGCAAGACTCACCACGACAATGAAGACGAAGACCACGATCACGACGAGTTCGACTCGTTCCACGTGGAACTACCGGAAGCCGATGAAGCCCGCCTGCTGGCCGCGCTGAAGGATGTGGTCGGCAAACATGGCATCCTGCGCATCAAGGGCTTCGTCGCCGTGCCGAACAAACCCATGCGTCTGCTTCTGCAAGGGGTCGGCCTGCGTTTCGACAAGCATTTCGACCGCGCCTGGAAGGCCGATGAAGCGCGGGTTACCCGCCTGATCGTGATCGGCCAGGAGCTCGACCACACGGCCATCGCGGCTGAGCTGAAAGCGGCGCTGGTATAACCATGATCGCCCGCAAGCGGGCTCCTGCGGTTCGCGTAGGAGCCCGCTTGCGGGCGATGCCTTAGGCGAGAATATGCACCTCCTGCGCACCCAGCCCGGCCAGTCGCTGCCGGCCGACAGCATCGCCGACCTCGGCCAGACCCCCGCCGAGCTGGTGGTGCTGTGCACCGGTGATTCGCACCTGTCGCTGCTGGCCGAGGTCGCCCGTCATCTGCCCGAGGATTACCCCAGCCTGCGCCTGGCCAGCCCGGCGCAGCTGAGTAACAACGCCTCGGTGGACTTCTACGTCGAGAAGGTCCTGCAGCATGCCAAGGTCATTCTGATTTCCGTGCACGGCGGTGTCAGTTACTGGCGCTATGGCATCCAGCGGCTGGTGGAGCTGGCGGGGCAGGGCAAGACGCTGATTCTGGTGCCTGGCGACGACAGCCCCGATCCGGAATTGACCGGCTTGGGCAATGTCGCCGGCGAAGACGCCGAGCGGCTCTGGCAATACCTTCGTCAGGGTGGTGTGGATAACGCGCGGCAGTTTTTCCATTGCATCGCTGATCGCTATCTTGGCCGGCGTTACGGCAGCCAGCCTCCCCGAGCGCTACCGCGGGTCGGCCTGTATCACCCGCACCTGGGCAATGCGTCGCTGCAGGATTGGCGTGCCAGCTGGCAGCCGGATGCGCCCGTTGCCGCGCTGCTGTTCTACCGCACCCATGTGCAGGCCGCCAACACCGCCTTCGTCGACACCTTCTGCCAGCGGCTGCAGGCCCAGGGCCTCAATCCATTGCCCATCGCCGTGGCCAGCCTCAAGGAGGCTGCCTGCCTGGCGCAGGTCGAGGATTGGCTGGACGAAGCTGGCGTGAGCGTGATCCTCAACACCACCGGTTTCGCACAATCCAACCCGGAGTCGCCCCAGGCGCGGCCGTTCCGCCGTGATGTGCCGGTGCTGCAGGCGCTTTGCGCGCTGGACAGCGAAGAGCAGTGGCAAGGTAACGCTCAGGGCCTTGGCCCCCGTGACCTGGCCATGCATATCGCGCTGCCGGAGCTGGACGGCCGACTGATCACCCGGCCGATCAGTTTCAAGGGCCTGGCCTGGCGCAGCGAGCGCAGCCAGAGCGATGTGGTCTGCTACCGCGCGCACCTGCCTGGCATGGATTTCGTCGCCGAACTGGCGCGGCGCTGGTGCGAGCTGCAGCGCACGTCGGCTGCGCACAAGCGCGTCGCCCTGGTGCTGGCCAACTACCCAACCCGCGACGGGCGCATCGGCAACGGTGTCGGCCTGGACACCCCGGCGGCGGCCCTGAATATCCTCCAGGCCTTGCAGCAGCGGGGGTACCCGGTAGAGGCCTTGCCGGACAGCGGCACCGCGCTGATCCATCAGTTGCTCGGTGGCGTGACCAACGATCTCGACAACCTCGACCTGCGGCCCTGTGCGCAAAGCCTGGCCATGGACGCCTACCAGACGTTCTTTGCAGCCTTGCCCGAGGCCAATCGCCAGGCGGTGCTGGAGCGTTGGGGCGCACCGGAAAACGACCCGATGTTCCGCGAGGGTCGGCTGATGATCGCCGGCCTGCGTTTCGGTCTGACCTTCGTCGGCATCCAGCCGGCGCGGGGTTATCAGGTGGATGCGGCGGCGGTTTATCACGACCCCGATCTGGTGCCACCGCATGGCTACCTCGCCTTCTATTGCTGGATGCGCCAGGTGTTCGCTGCCCAGGCGGTGATCCATGTCGGCAAGCACGGCAACCTGGAGTGGCTGCCGGGCAAGAGCGTTGGCCTGTCCGAAAGCTGCTGGCCGACGGCGATCCTCGGTGCCCTGCCGAACATCTACCCCTTCATCGTCAACGATCCCGGCGAAGGTGCCCAGGCCAAGCGCCGCACACAGGCGGTGATCATCGACCACCTGATGCCGCCGCTGACCCGCGCCGAGAGTTACGGTCCGCTGCGCGATCTGGAGCGTCTGGCCGACGAGTACTACGACGCCAGCCAGCTCGATCTGCGCCGCGCCGGTGAGCTGCGCGGCGAGATTCTGCAGAAGGTCCGCGAGGCCAGCCTCGATCGTGAGCTGGGCTTGCAGCTCAATGACGACCCCGCCAGCTGGTTGCCGCAGCTCGACGCCTACCTGTGCGACCTCAAGGAGTCGCAGATTCGCGATGGCTTGCATGTGTTCGGCGAATCACCGGCCGGCACGCTGCGCCGCGACACCCTGCTGGCCCTGCTGCGCATCCCTCGCGGCGATGGCCAGGGCGGCAATGCCAGCCTGCTGCGTGCCCTGGCCCATGACCTGGCGCTGGACTTCGACCCCCTCGATTGCGATATGGCCGCGCCGTGGACGGGCCCGCGCCCGAAAATTTTGGCTGATCTGAGCGATGAGCCCTGGCGCACTCTGGGCGATACCCGTGAGCGCCTGGAGCTGCTGGGGTTACGGCTGATCGAGGGTGAGCGGCCCTGCGGCCCGAGCAGTGACGCAGTGCTACACAGCCTGCGCAGCCATATCGCGCCGCTGCTGGACGCCTGTGGCGATGCCGAGATGCATGGCCTGCTCGATGCGCTGGAGGGCCGCTTCGTGCCCTCCGGCCCGAGCGGCGCGCCGAGTCGTGGGCGGCTCGACGTACTGCCCACCGGGCGCAATTTCTATTCCGTGGACGTGCGCAACCTGCCTACGCCCACGGCCTGGCGCCTCGGCGTGCAGGCTGCCGACCGCCTGCTCGAACGTCACCTGCAGGACGAAGGCGACCACTTGCGCCAGCTCGGCCTGTCGGTGTGGGGCACCGCGACCATGCGTACCGGTGGCGATGATATCGCCCAGGCCATGGCCCTGATGGGCGTGCGCCCGGTATGGCAGGCGGGTAGCCAGCGGGTCGAGCGCTTCGACGTGCTGCCCCTCGAGCAGCTCGGGCGTCCGCGTGTCGACGTGACCCTGAGGGTCTCCGGCTTCTTCCGTGATGCCTTCGCCAACCTGATCCGCCTGTTCGATGACGCCGTGCAGGCGGTCGCCGATCTGGACGAGTCGCCGGACATGAACCCGCTGTCAGCGCGGGTCTGGCAGGAAGCCCTGGCGCTGCAGGATGGTGGGCTGGACGAGCTCGAGGCACGGCGTCAGGCCGGCTGGCGGATCTTCGGCGCCAAGCCCGGCGCCTATGGTGCTGGCGTGCAGAACGCCATCGAAGAGCGCCTCTGGGAGAGCCGCGCGGATCTTGCCGAGGTGTACCTGAACTGGGGCGGCTACGCCTACGGCAAAGGCAGCGAAGGTACGCCCGCACGGGGCCAGTTCGCCGAGCGCCTGGAGCATCTGCAGGCGGTGCTGCACAACCAGGACAACCGCGAGCACGACATCCTCGACTCCAACGACTATTACCAGTTTCAGGGCGGCATGCTGGCGGCGGTGGAAACCCTGCGGGGGGCCAAGGTAGCCAGCTACCACGGCGACAACAGCCAGCCCGATACGCCGCGTATCCGCACCCTCAAGCAGGAGCTGGCCCGCGTGGTGCGCGCCCGTGCGGCCAACCCGAAGTGGATCGAAGGCATGAAGCGCCACGGCTACAAAGGTGCGTTCGAGCTGGCCGCGACCATCGACTACCTGTTCGCCTTCGACGCCACCAGCGAGCTGGTCGATGACCATCAGTACGCCCTGCTCACCGACGCCTACCTGATGGACAGAGACACCCGCGACTTCATCCAGCAGCACAACCCCGGTGCCCTGCAGGACATCATCGAACGTCTGCTCGAAGCCCAGCAGCGCGGCATGTGGCAGGAGCCGGGCGACTATCGCGAAGCCCTGGAAAACCTGCTCCTCGACAGTGAAGAACGCTGAGGTTTTTGGCGCGTTGGCTGAAAAGTGGCGAAAGCGGACCTTCGATTTGGTGGGCTAAAGCCCACCCTACGGCTAGATGCGCGGCTGTAGGGTGGGCTTTAGCCCACCAATTGGCCCCCGACTACGAACGGCTGCTATCGCCTCGAAGCTGCCTTCAGGCGTAGGGTGGACGACGCTTCACCTACGCAGCCCGATCCGTCCACCGCTTCACGATCGCAAGGGTGGACAACGCAGGGCTGGGCGTTTCAGAGGGCCTGATCGATGATGCGTCATTCGCTCGGGTCGAGTGCAGCGACACCCGGGAGAGTGTCCTGGGTATCGCTGCGCCTGGCGTTAGACCAGATGACGCATGCGCACGGCGGCGTCGATCAGCATGCGCTCGGTGCCGGTCCAGCCGAGGCAGCCGTCGGTGATCGATACACCGTAGCGCAGCTCGCCACCGAGGCTCTGAGCGCCATCGAGCAGGTGGCTTTCGATCATCACCGCACGCAGGGCGCCGTCGCCGGCCAGGCGCTGGTCGAGCACGCTGCGCAGCACGTCGGGCTGGCGCAGCGGGTTCTTGCCGCTGTTGGCGTGGCTGCAGTCGACCATGATCCGTGGCGCGATGCCCTGGCGCTCCAGCTCGGCGCGGGCAATGGCGATGCTGGCAGCGTCGTAGTTCGGCGCGCCGTGGCCGCCGCGCAGCACCAGATGGGTGTCCGGGTTGCCGTGGGTCTGCACCAGCGCTGGCCGGCCGTGGCCATCGACGCCGAAGTGCTGGTGCGCATGGGCCGCCGAGCGCATGGCGTCGCAGGCGATGCCGAGGCTGCCGTCGGTGCCGTTCTTGAAGCCCACCGGCATCTCCAGACCGCTGACCAGCTCGCGGTGCACCTGGGATTCACTGGTGCGTGCGCCAATCGCCGCCCAGCCGAGCAGGTCGTCGAAGTACCCAGCCACCAGCGGCTGCAGAATCTCGCTGGCCAGTGGCAGGCCAAGCTCGAGCATGCGCAGCATCAATTTTCGCGAGCGGCGCAGGCCTTCGGCCATGTCGCCGCTGCCATCCAGCGCCGGGTCGTAGACCAGCCCCTTCCAGCCCACCGTGGTGCGCGGTTTTTCGACGTAGGCGCGCATCACCAGCAGCAGACGATCACCCACTCGTTGGCTGAGTGCGGCCAAGCGCTCGGCGTATTCGAGTACGGCGGCGTCGTCGTGCAGGGAGCAGGGGCCGACCACTACCAGCAGACGTGGGTCGTGACCATCGAGGATGGCGCGGATCGAGTGGCGCTGTTGCTGCACCTGGCGCGCGAGCGCAGCGCAGAGTGGCAGCTCTTCGCGCAACTGGGTGGCGCTGGGCAACGGCGAGGTCTGGCGGCGGGTCTTGGTGTCGACCAGATGCAGATCGGCGGGTTTGGCGGTGGAGCGGGAATTGACGGCTACGGACATGGTGGTTTCCTCGGCCGGCGCGGACGTTACCGCGCGCGGCGCACTATCTGGCTCGATGGGATGTTCGATTGAGTGGATGGGCAGCGCGGCTGCCGGTAAATCGCCAGCTGTAGCGGTAATCGTTTTGGTAGGTGGTGTCGGCGGTCATGGTGAAATCCTCTGTGAACAATCGATGTGCCGGAAAAAACAAAACCCCCGGTCGGGAGGCCGACCGGGGGTTTCGAGAAACTGTCTGGTGGCGACCCTGAGTTACTAGGGCGCCTGTGGGGTATCAGGCGCGCCTGTGGCTAAACCAATACCCATAAAAATACGAGGCCGCCGCGACCACGGATGCCTGGGCACGCGCGATCACGATGCAGGCTGCATCGAGGCGGGTGCTGGTCAGGATCAGGGATGTGGACATGCAAGACTCCGTTGAATGGGCTCGACGTTAATTCATCGCGGTGGTCGATTGCAAGCGCTGTCGGTTGAGCGCGGGCAATGCGCGGCGGGTCGCCACGGTCAGCGGCTCGGGCAGACTGTCCAGCGCGAACCAGCCGATGTCGTCGTGTTTGTCGGGCTCGACGTTGCGTGCGTCACCCTCGAAGGTATCGGCCAGATAGACCGGCGCCAGCCAGTGCTCGCCGCGCTGCGCATCGATCTGATCGACCACGCAGAGCAGCCTCAGTGACGTCAGGCGGATGGCGAGTTCTTCCTCAATCTCGCGGCGTACCGCCTGCTCGACCGGCTCCAGCCAGTCCACCTTGCCGCCGGGCAACCCCCAGCAGCCGGCCTCCGGCTCACGCAGGCGGCGCACCAGCAGCAGGCGCCCGTCCTGCACGATGGCCGCCCCACAACCCAGGCGTGGTTGCTCGTTCATCAGGTTTCCTGCCGGCCGATCCATTTGCCCACCTGCGGCGCTTCATAGCCGTTGATCGCCTTCAGCAGTGCGTCGATGTCCTGTTCGACGATCAGCATCTCGCGGTGCGGCGCCTTGACGAAGGCTTCGTCGACCATGTGGTCGAGGAAGGCGCTGAGGCGGTCGTAGTAGCCATTGATGTTGAGCAGTGCGCAGGGTTTGCGGTGGTGGCCCAGTTGTGCCCAGGTCCACACCTCGAACAGTTCTTCGAGGGTGCCGACGCCGCCTGGCATGGCGATGAAACCATCGGACAATTCGGCCATCAGCGCCTTGCGCTGATGCATGGAGTCGACGATTCGCAGGTCATCAAGGCCGGTGTGGGCCACTTCCTTTTCCCACAGCGAACGCGGAATCACGCCGATCACCTCGCCACCGGCCTCCAGCGCCGCGTCGGCCACGGCGCCCATCAGACCGACGGACGCGCCGCCATACACCAGGCCGATGCCGGCTTTGGCCAGCGTTTGGCCGAGGCGGGTAGCCGCCTCGATATAGACGGGATTGGTGCCCGCATTGGAACCGCAGAAAATGCACAGGCGCATCTGAGTCTCCCTGGATAAATCGCACGCGACAGCATCGCGAAACCGCCGACCATAGCAGAACAGCGGGGTGGGATTCGACCGCCCGCTGCTACAATGGCAGCTTTGCTCAGCCGGATTGCGCCATGACCGATAACGCCCACTTCCCCCTTGCCGCCGTGGTCGGTGCCGACTCGCTGAAGTTGGCGCTGTGCCTGGTGGCGGTCGATCCGGCAATCGGCGGGGTGCTGATCGAAGGCCCGCGGGGCATGGCCAAATCGACCCTGGCCCGCGGCCTGGCCGAGCTGCTGGAGAGCGGCGTGTTCGTTACCCTGCCGCTGGGTGCCAGCGAGGAGCGCATTGTCGGTACGCTCGATCTGGACGCTGCCCTTGGCGAAAGCCGCGCGCAGTTCTCGCCCGGCCTGCTGAGCAAGGCCGATGGTGGGGTGCTGTATGTGGATGAAGTCAATCTGCTGCCCGATCATCTGGTCGATCTGCTGCTCGATGCGGCAGCCAGTGGCGTCAATCATGTCGAGCGTGACGGTATCTCTCATCGCCACAGTGCGCGCTTCATCCTGATCGGCACCATGAACGCCGAAGAGGGCGAGCTGCGCCCGCAACTGCTCGACCGCTTCGGCCTCAACCTGGCGCTGGATGGCCAGCCGCAACCGGGGGCGCGGGCCGACATCGTCCGCCGCCGCCTGGCTTTCGATGCCGACCCCCAGGCGTTCATCGCGCAGTGGGCCGAGCAGCAGGCGGCACTGGCCGAGCGGTGTGAACAGGCCCGTGCTCAGGTAGCGCGCATCGCGCTCGACGATCAGGCATTGGAGGCGATCACCGAGCGCTGTTTCGAGGCCGGTGTCGATGGCTTGCGCGCCGACCTGGTCTGGCTGCGCGCGGCCCGCGCCCATGCGGCATGGCGTGGCGCGGCTGGCATCGAGCCTGTGGATATCGATGCGGTTGAGGATTTCGTGCTGCGCCATCGCCGTCGGCACACGCCGCCCCGGCAGCAGGCTCAGCCGCCGGCCAACCCTCCCGCCCAGGCGCCGAGCGAGCAGCCCGCAGCGGGGGAAGGTCAGTGGGGCGAGCTGCCGCCGCAAGCGCAAGCTACCGGTGAGCGCCGTGAACCGCCGCGCTGGGCAAAAAAGCCCTAGGCATCCCCCCGCGTGCCAGAGCGGGGATGGATGCGAAGCCGGCCCCCGGCAAACAGGCACAGGGCCGCCGTGGTGCCAGGCAGCGTGGTGCCAGCGGCGCCATCGACTGGCTTGCCACCTTGTTGCAAGGCAAGCCGAAGCGTCGTGCGGATTTGCAGCATCGGTCCCGAAGCAGCGCACCGACACAGCTATGGCTGATCGTCGTCGATGCGTCGGCCTCGACCCGGCGCCACGGTGCGCTGGGCAAGGCCAAGGGGGTGCTCGCCGAAGTCTTCGAGCGGGCCTACCGCGAGCGTGCGCGGATCGCCGTGCTGGACGCCCAGGGAGCACGACCGCAATGGCACTGGCAGGGCCAGAAGGCGTCCGGCGCTCTGCAACAATGGCTGGTGGAGCTCGGGGCCGGTGGCGGCAGCCCGTTGATCCCGGCATTGCAGGACGCCCATGGCTGGCTGCAGCGGCGTCAGCGTCTCAAGCCGGGTGAGGAGCAACGCCTGCTGGTGGTCACCGACGGGCGCTTGCGGGAATGGCCAGCCCTGCCGCCCAGCCCCTGTCCGGCGACACTGGTGGATATCGAATGCGCGCCGATCCGTCTGGGCCGCGCTGCGCAGCTGGCAGATGAGCTGGGCGCCGAGTACCGGCACATCGACTCGCTAGGGCCTGTTAACGCTACCGCGCAAGCCGCGTTGCTGCGCAAAATCTCGCCAGGCTAGGCGGAGGACGCAGGGAATGGTTGTTCCCTTGCCAAGTCCTCCAACAACGCATGGCGAGATTTTTCGCGCAACCCACAGGGCCGGGCCCGTTTTGCCGCGATACGGCGTTTCTCGCCGGCTCATTTAGCCCGCTAAACTTCGCGGCTCGTGCCTTGCCTCGCGGCAAAACGGGCTCCGGCGCGGTCGTGCGGTAGTGTTAACAGGCCCTAGGCCCGTGATACGGCGCTGACCTGTCGCGACGCGTGCCTTTCGACAACTGTTCGGCAAACGGGAAATTTTTCTTATGGGCACTGGGTGGCCAAGGGCCATGATCGCTTAGAATGGCAGGCTCCTTCCTGCCCGAGCCTGCGCCAGCATGCATACCCTCGATCAATTGCGTGCCGGCCAGCTCCATGGCATCACCCGTCTCGACCTGTGCGCCGCGCTGGAGCAGTTTCCCGAGGAAATCTACACGCTGGCCGACAGCCTCGAAGTGCTCAATCTGAGCGGCAACCTGCTGAGCGATTTGCCCCACGACCTGCACCGGCTGCATCGTCTGCAGGTGTTGTTCTGCTCCAACAATCGCTTCGAGCATGTGCCGGAGTCGGTGGGTCGCTGCCTGTCGTTGCGCATGGTGGGCTTCAAGTCCAACCGTATTCGTGAGTTGTCCGAGAATGCCCTACCTCCGCACCTGCGCTGGCTGATCCTGACCGACAACTGCCTGGAGAGTCTGCCTGAAGCCCTCGGCGACTGCGTCGAACTGCAGAAACTGATGCTCGCCGGCAATCGCCTGAGTGCATTGCCCGCCAGCCTGGCGCGCCTGGAGAAGCTGGAGTTGCTGCGCATCGCCGCCAATCGACTACCCGGCTTGCCGGATGCGCTGCTGGATCTGCCCCGCCTGGCCTGGCTGGCCTACGCCGGTAATCCTTTCGACAGCAGTGCGGCATTCGAATCCCTGGCACCCGAGGTGCCGTGGCAGGCGTTGCAGGTCGGTGAGGTACTGGGTCAGGGCGCCTCCGGCATCATTCATCATGCCCGCTGGCAGCGGCCGGATGGCGCGTGCGAGGCCGTGGCGCTCAAACTGTTCAAGGGCCAGATGACCAGCGACGGTACCCCGGACAGCGAAATGCGCGCCTGCCTCGCCGCCGGGCGCCACCCGAATCTGATCGATGTACTCGGGCGCCTCGCTGCGGCACCCGAAGGCGAGCAGGGGCTGTTACTGGGCCTCGTCGATCCGCGGTTCAGCACCCTGGCCGGGCCGCCGAGCCTGGAGAGCTGCAGCCGTGACACCTATCCGTCAGCCTGGCGGGCGCCCTTCGCTCAGGCGTTGCGAGTGGTCTGCGGCATCGCCTCGGCGTTGCGTCACCTGCATGCGCAGGGCATTTCCCACGGCGACCTCTACGGCCACAACATCCTGCTCGATGACGCTGGCGAGGTGCTGCTCGGTGACTTCGGTGCCGCGTCGTTCCAGCCCCCGGCGGCCCCCTGGCAACACGCAGCCGTGCAGCGCATCGAGGTGCGCGCCTTTGGCATTCTGCTCGAAGAGTTGCTCACCCGAAGCGAAGTGCCCGCGCTCTACGCGGCGCTGCTGGAAGAGCTGGTGATGCGTTGCCAGCAACCGCAGGTCAGTGCCCGACCCGACTTCATCGAAATCGATACGACGCTGGCGCGTCTGTTGGCCATGCAATCGGGCAACCGCGATGAGTCGAGCGCTGGCGTCGAGACGGATCTGCTGCCGATCTGATTTCACCCGGTCATTCGGTGTAGCGCAGCACCAGCAGCTCGCGGTTCTCGATACTGTCCGCGAACAGTGCACGAACCTGCGCCCCATTGTCCTCGCGGGCATACAGGCGGCTCAGCAGATCGAGCAGGCTGGCGGTCTGCGCCTGATCCAGGGCCCGTGAGCGACGAAAGGCGATGAGGCTGGCGCCGATGCCGAACAGGGCATAGCCGTAGTGGTTTTCCAGATGCTCGGCCAGGCGGAAATTCTCCTGAGGCGACAGGTCGCTGGAAAAGTAGCCATTGGCGAAGCCGTAGATGGCCTCGCAGGCGCGCTGTACGGGAATCCGCAGCAGATAGCATTCATCATCGAGCACCGAGACCAGGTCGGTATTGGCAGCCACCAGGTCGGCGAGGCTGTCTTCATCCACACGCAGATCCTTGGCGAACAGGTCGTCGAAGGAGGTTTCCTGCATCGTGCGTTCAAACCCCTGGCGACGGATGTGCAGTCGCTGCTGCAGCGACAGGTCGTCCCGTGGATAGCCATCTTCCAGCCAGCTCGCGGCGATCCCCGCCTCCTGCAGCCAGTCGCCGCTGTCCAGATCATGGCGGTTGCTCGCATGCATCGCGGTGTAGAGCGCTTGACCCAGGTCATCCAGGGTGAACAGATGGCGATGTCCGTCGGGCACATCGTCATAGGCGCTCAGTAGCTCTTCCAGCGAGGCCGGCTGGTGCAGCCGGAAGCATTGGCCGAGCAGGCGGCCGTCGGGTTCATGTACGGGATCGAGTCGCATGGGGGCACCCATTGGAACGAGGAGGGCGCCCATCATAACGCTGCCTTACGACATCGGGTCTTCCAGCGAACGCTTCGACGACTCCGGTAGCGACAGGCCGCCTACCAGAGCCAGCAGGGCGATGGCGATCAGGTAGAAGGCCGGCGACATGCGGTTGCCGGTCACCTCGATCAGCCAGGTGGCGACCAGTGGTGCGGTGCCGCCGAACACCGTGTAGGCCAGGTTGTAGGTGAAGGCCGAGGCGGTGTAACGCACGCGGGTGGGGAATTGTTCGGAGAGCAGCACGGCGGTTACCACCCCGCAGATCACCGCGCCGACGGCCAGCAGCATGGCGCCGAGGGCCGAGGCCAGCAGGCTGCCCGAGGCAGCCAGGGTGAAGGCCGGATAGACCGCGACGATCAATGCCACGCCAGCGGTGAGGATGGTTCGGCGGCGGCCCACGCGATCCGAATAGCGGCCCACGAAGGGGCACAGCAAGGCGGCGAACAGCAGTGCCATGAGGCTGGCGAGCAGTGCCGTGGGCCTCGCCGCGCCGCCGACCACCTGCATGTAGGTGGTCAGGTAGGTGGTGAACATGTAGAACGACAGCGCCGTGGCGGAGATGAAGGCTGACAGGCACAGCACGGTGGCGCCGTGCTCACGCAAGGTTTCGCGCAGTGGCGAGTGCTCCGGGTGCGCTTGCGCGGCCAGGGCCTGGAATGCGGGCGATTCATCCAGGCGCAGGCGCATGTACAAACCCACCAGGCCCAGCGGTGCGGCGATCAGGAAGGGTACGCGCCAGCCCCAGGCCTGCATCTGCGTTTCGTCCAGCCACAGGCCCAGGCCGAACACCAGGCCCGCCGCACAGGCGAAGGCCGCGAAGGTGGAGACGGGTACGAAGCTGCCATAACGGGCCTTCTGTTCGGTTGGCGCGTGCTCCATGACGAAGGCGCAGGCGCCCGCGTACTCGCCGCCCGCAGAGAAGCCCTGCAGGCAGCGCGCCAGGGCCAGCAGCAGCGGCGCGACCAGGCCGATGCTGGCATAGGTGGGCAGCAGGCCGATCAGGGTGGTGGCGCCGGCCATCAGCAGCACGGTGATCGACAGCACGCGCTTGCGGCCGATGCGGTCTCCCAGGATGCCGAACACGATGCCGCCCAGCGGGCGCAGTGCGAACGACACGGCGAATACCGCGAAGGTCTGCAGCAACGCCAGGGCCGGATCACCCTGAGGGAAGAACAGCGCGGCGATGGTGACGGCCAGGAAGCCGTAGACGGCGAAGTCGAACCATTCGACGAAGTTGCCGATGGCCGAGGCGGCGATCACCTTGCGCAGAATGCCAAGATCGACGTGCGTCGCCTGTTGTGGATAAGTGGTCACGCTCATGGCTGCCTCCGCGCAGTTGCTCCAACATGCGAACGCGCCTGGCCCGGGCCTTTGCGTCCATCTGTGGATAACTTACGTGGCTCGCCCGCCGTGGCGGGATTCGAGTGCGACCTGGGGGTAGTCGTGAGCGACAGGGTTTTCGCGCAAGCGCCTCGAGGCTGGCAGTTGACTGCGCGCACGGCGCGATCGCTGGTGGATAAGCTTCGCGTTATCCACCCTACGAGTTGATCGGTGCGCATCGCACGTTCGTGGGAGCGGGCCATGCCCGCTCCCACAGTAGATCCGCGCAAATGCCCTCTGCCATAGCCCGGTTCGAGCGCGGCGGCACACAAGTACAACGCCAATCCACCGCCCACAAAAAAGCCGACCCTGAGGTCGGCTTTCTCTTTACGGCGCAGAGCGGGCCGGCGCCGGAGCGCCGAGCCGTTTCTTACAGCGCGTCGCGGCTGCTGGCGCCATCGACCAGACGGGCGATGCCCAGCGGGTTGGCGTTCTTCAGGGCGTCGGGCAGCAGCGCGTCCGGGCAGTTCTGGTAGCAAACCGGGCGTAGGAAGCGATCGATGGCCAGGGTGCCGACCGACGTACCACGGGCGTCCGAAGTCGCCGGGTACGGGCCACCGTGGACCATGGAGTCGCAGACTTCCACGCCAGTCGGGTAGCCGTTGAACAGCACACGGCCGACTTTCTGCTCGAGCAGCGCGAACAGCTCTTCGCTACCGGCCAGATCGCCCGGCTCGGTGAGCAGGGTGGCGGTCAGCTGACCGTGCAGGCCATTGATGGCCGCCAGCAGCTCGGCTTTGTCAGCCACTTCGACGACGATGGTGGTCGGACCGAAGACTTCTTCCTGCAGCAGCTCGTCGCCGTTCAGCAGCAGGCTGACGTCGGCCTTGAACAGTTGCGGGCGAGCCTGGTTGCCTTCCTGCTTGGCACCGGTCAGGTGCGTGATGCCGGAATGTGCGTTGAGCGCTTCCAGGCCTTTCACGTAGCTCTTCAGGGTGCCGGCGTTGAGCATGGTCTGCGGCTGCTGCTCGGCCATCTTGGCGGTGAAGCTTTCCAGGAAGGCGCTGAACTCAGGCGAACGAACACCGATCACCAGGCCAGGGTTGGTGCAGAACTGACCGCAGCCCATGACCACCGAACCTGCCAGCTCGCCAGCGATCTTCTCGCCACGGGCCTTGATGGCTTCCGGCAGCAGGATGACCGGGTTGATGCTGCTCATCTCGGCGAACACCGGGATCGGTTGCGGGCGCGCTGCAGCCATGTCGCACAGGGCGCGACCGCCTTTCAGCGAACCGGTGAAGCCAACGGCCTGGATGGCCGGGTGCTTGACCAGAGTCTCACCGACGCCGCTGCCGTAGATCATGTTGAACACGCCCTTCGGCGCGCCGGTTTTCTCGGCAGCGCGCAGGATGGCTTCGCCCACGAATGCAGCGGTAGCCATGTGGCCGCTGTGGGCCTTGAATACCACCGGGCAGCCAGCGGCCAGCGCGGAAGCGGTGTCACCGCCAGCGGTGGAGAAGGCCAGCGGGAAGTTGCTGGCGCCGAACACGGCAACCGGGCCGAGGCCGATGCGGTACTGGCGCAGATCCGGGCGCGGTAGCGGCTGGCGATCCGGCAGGGCGCGGTCGATACGCGCGCCGTAGAAATCGCCGCGACGCAGCACTTTGGCGAACAGGCGCATCTGGCCGCTGGTACGGCCACGCTCGCCCTGGATCCGGGCGGTCGGCAGGGCGGTTTCGCGGGTAACGGTGGCAACGAAGTCGTCACCCAGGGCATCCAGCTCGTCGGCGATGGCGTCGAGGAAATCGGCGCGCTTGGCCGCGGACAGGCTGCGGTAAGCGGGGTAGGCGGCAGCGGCGGCTTTGGCAGCGGCATCGACTTCTTCAGGAGTGGCCTGGATGAAGTCGTAGGAAAGGGCTTCGCCAGTGGTGGCGTCGTGACTCTTGTGGACTACGGAGCCGGCTGCGCTGTACGCGCCGCCGATGATGTTGTGGCCGATGGTAGCGGGCATTGTTAGCTCCTGTTGGTGACGTATGAACACGTACGGAAAGGCTTTGATTGTACGATGTCTGATAAGTTGCGCAAGTCTGCCATGTCTGTGCACTGCACCGAGTCGCTCAATTCCGGTATCGCGATCGGAGGCGCAGGCGTTGGCAGGGCGTCAAACTCGGCAGTGTCAGGGCCTGACCGGTGAACGGTAAAGACGCGCGAACGGGATAGCGGCTGCCGGCAGGCAAACGAATCTGTTCGGCGAAATCGGCAAGCGGTCGATGGACACGAGCCCGCTCGGCCGGATGCGCTGGAGGCACCCGGCCGACTTGCAGCGATCAGGCGGCGTTGTTTTCGGCCGACCAGTTGGCGTACCACTGGCGGAACAGCCTGTACTGCGTCTCCGCATAGTTACGCTGGGCATCGCTGAGGGCATCGGTTTCGTAGAAGTGCAGGGCGTATTCCTGGTCGCCGCCCAGTACCATCAGGTGCTTGTAGTAGAGAACCAGGTCGGTGCCTTCGTCGAAGGACGACAGCACGTTCAGCGCCTCGGACAGCTCCAGGGCAAGGCGGCGGGCAACGGCGTCGCCCTTGGCGGCCTTCTTGCTCAGCTCGACCAGTTGCAGCACTTCGCGCGGCAGGGCGTTGCCGATACCGGTGATGGCGCCAGTCGCGCCGCAATTGACGAAGCCGTGCACCACCTGGGTGTCGACGCCGGCCATGAGAATCACGTCCTCATCCTGCGAGGTGATGTGCTCGGCGGCGTAGCGCATGTCGGCGGCGCCGCCGAATTCCTTGAAGCCGATCAGGTTGGCGTACTTGCGACGCAGCTTGAAGAACAGCTCGGCGCGGGTCGCGAAGCCGTAGTACGGGCTGTTGTAGATCACCGCCGGAAGCTCTGGCGCGGCTTCGAGAATGGCGGCGAAGTGCGCTTCCTGAGCGGCCGGTGAAGCGCCACGGGACAACACGCGCGGGATGACCATCAGGCCGTGGGCGCCAACCTTGGCGGCGTGGGAGGCGTGGGAAACCGCCTCGCGGCTGTTCACCGCACCGGTGCCGACGATGGTCGGGATGCCGGCAGCGACCAGGCGTGCCACCCCTTCCTGGCGCTGGGCTTCGGTGAGCAACGGCCAGTCGCCCATGGAACCGCAGTAGACCACCGCGCTCATGCCAGTCTCGATCAGCTGCTTGCCCTTGCGCACCAGGGCGTCGAAGTCCGGCTTGCGGTCGGCGGTGCAGGGGGTCATCAGGGCGGGAATGGTGCCGGTGAAGATGTTGCTGCTCATGGTGTTGCCTCCTGGGCAGGGTAAAAGTATTTCGTATACGAAAGCAGATGGCCGTAGCAGGCCGTCCGTTTTCCGTTGGTGGGCATGGCGCCCGGTTCGTTGCGCCGGCGAACCGGCAGTTTCAAGTTTTCAACAGGTCTTGGAGCCTGTTCACGATCTTTGTTTACCTGAAGCGGCAGCTACAAGGCAGAAGCGTCCTTCGCTGGTCCATTGTGGGAACGGGCCATGCCCGTGATTTTTCGCGGGCATGGCCCGCTCCCACGGATACTGCGCCGATGGACGCTTTCGCCACTGAGCTGCCAAAATCGACGAGCATGGGCTGAAAAATCATGAACAGGTTCTCATGAACGGGTCCTTACAGCTTCAGCTCCACCGGCCAGGTGTCCGACAGGCGATAGCCCGTTGGCCAGGGATCGCTCGGGTCGAGCAGGTGCTGGTGAGTGCCGGTGATCCACGCCCGGCCGGATAGGCAGGGGTAGATCGCCGCACGGCCGGCCACGTCGGTCAGCGAGTCGATGCGGCAGTGAAATTCGGAACCGATGATCGAGCGACCGATGAAGCGTTCGCCCACCGCCAGCTGACCCTTGGCATGCAGCACCGCCATGCGTGCCGAGCAGCCGGTGCCGCAGGGTGAGCGGTCGATCTTGCCGGGGCGGATGACCACCGCATTGGCGCCCGTGGCGATGCCGTTCTCGTGAACCACCGGAGCGGCGATCTGGCAGAAGGAGATATGGCTCCAGTCCGGGTTCAGCGGATGCTGGAAGCCGAGCTGCTCGTTGGCGGCCTTGGTGATGCGCAGGCCCACGGCGACCAGATCGGCTGCTTCATCGGCCTGGATGGCAAACCCCAGGTGGCGCGCATCGGCGATGACGAAGCTGTCGCCGCCGTAGGCGGTATCGACCTGCAGCGAACCCAGGCCTTCGACCTCGATCCAGGCGTCGAGCTTGTCGGCGAACGAGGGTACGTTCTTCACTTCGACCCGCTCGGCCTTGCCGTCGCGACAGTCGGCGATCACTTCCACCAGGCCGCCTGGCGCTTCCAGGGTCAAGAAGGTCTGCGGCTCGGTCATCGGCAGGATGCCGCTGTCGAGCAGCACGGTGGCCACGCACAGCGAGTTGGAGCCGGACATCGGCGGCACATCGGCCGGCTCCATGATGATCCAGCCCATCTGCGCCTTGGGGTTCTTCGCCGGCACCAGCAGGTTGACGTGGCGGAACACGCCACCGCGCGGTTCGTTGAGCACGAAGTTACGCAGGAAGTCGTCCTGTTCGATCCAGCGCGACTGCTGCCACAGGGTATCGCCAGGTGGTGGCGCGACGCCGCCGACGATGACGTCGCCGACCTCACCTTCGGCATGGCAGCTGACCACATGAATGACTTTGCTGGAGCGCACGGGGCAGTCCTCTTTAGTGAACCGACTTGAGGAAGTCGGCGGTTTCCGGTCGTTGCGGGTTGCCGAGCACCTGCTCGGGCGCGCCGATCTCGTGCACCAGGCCGTTGCGGAAGAACGCCACACGGTCGGACACGTCTCGGGCGAAGCGAATCTCGTGGGTCACCAGCACCATGGTCATGCCGTCTTCGGCGAGCATGCGCATGGTGTCGAGCACTTCACCGACCAGCTGCGGGTCGAGGGCGCTGGTGGCCTCGTCGAACAGCATGTAGTCGGGGCTCATGGCCAGGGCGCGGGCGATCGCCATGCGCTGCTGCTGGCCGCCGGACAGTTTGCCGGGGAACACCTTGAGCTTCTCGCCCAGGCCCACGTGAGTCAGTTGCTGGACGGCGATGGCCTCGGCTTCCTGCTTGCTCAGGCCGAGTACCTTGCGCGGCGCCAGCATGACGTTTTCCAGCACCGTGAGGTGCGGGAAGGCGTTCCACTGCTGGAACACGATGCCGATCTTCTGCCGCAGCTTGTTGATGTCGGTGCCCGGGGCGTGCACTTCGGTGCCGTCGACGCGGATGCTGCCGCTCTTGATCGACTCCAGGCCGTTGATGCACATCAGCAGGGTCGATTTGCCGGAGCCGGAGCCGCCGATGATCGATACCACTTCACCCTTGTTGACGGTCAGGCTGACGCCCTTGATCACTTCGAGGTCGCCGAAGGATTTGTATACGTTGTCGATCTCAATCATTTTCCTGCCACCTTCTTTCCAGACGGGCGCCCAGTTGGGCGACCACCAGGCTCATGACGTAGTAGATGAGGCCGGCGATGCACAGCACCAGCAGCGGCTCCTGAATGCGTGTAACGATGGTTTGCGAAGCGCGCAGCAGCTCGACGATGCCGATCCACATGACCAGCGCGGTGTCCTTCATCACGCTGAGCACCAGGTTCAGCCAGCCGGGGAAGGCCACCCGCGTGGCCATCGGCAGGACGATGTAGCGCAGGTCCTGCACATAGCTCATGCCCAGCGAGCGGCTGGCGCGGCGCAGGGTGAACGGCACCGACAGCACACCGGCCCGCACGATCTCGGTGAAGTAGGCGGCGGCGTAGATGCCCAGCACGATGCAGCCCACCGCGAAGGCACTGATATCGATGCCGGCGATGCTCTTGAACGAGTTGAACAGCACGAACTGGATGAGCAGTGGCACGCTGCGAAACACGTCGAGTACCCACGCCAGCGGCAGGGTGGCGCGGGGCAGCAGGGCACGCAACAGACCGAACAGCAGGCCGGCGAAGGAGCCCAGCAGGATGGCCCAGAAGGTCAGCTGCAGGGTGACCCAGGCACCGTCGAGCAGGTAGAGGAAATCGTTCCAGGTGAAGCTGGTATCGAACATGTGCGTGCTTCCTCAGTAACGGAACAGGCGCCAGGCCAGCAGCCGGGCAACCGCTACGATCGCCTTGGCGATCAGGTAATACAGCACCGCCGCGATGGCGAAGAACTCGAAGGTGCGGAAGGTCTTGACGTTGTAGTCCTGGGTGACGCCGGTAAGGTCGTTGTTGAGGCCGACGATCACCCCCAGCGATGTCATCAGCACGGCCCAGACCATCTGGTTGGTCAGTGGGTAGAAGACGATGCGCAGCAGCTGCGGCACGACGATCATCCGATAGGCCTGAAAGGCGCTCATGCCCAGCGAGCGGGCAGCACGCACCTGAGTGTCGGGTACCGCCTTGAGGCCACCACGGAAGTTTTCCGCCAGGTAGCCGGCGTTGTTGAAGGTGATGCCGGCCAGCAGGGCGACCCAGGAGCTGACGTGCCAGCCCATCGAGCCCAGGCCGAAGTACAGGATGTAGATCTGGAACAGCGACGGCGTGTTGCGCGCGATGGATACCCAGCCATTGGCGAAGCCGCGGGCCACGGGGTTCTTCAGCTCACGCATCACCGTCAGGGCGAGGGCGATGAACACGCCGAAGATCATCGACAGGGCGGCCGTTTCGAAGGTCACCCAGGCGCCGGCGAGCATGTCGGGCAGAGCCTTGAATGCCTGGCGCCAATGGAAGGTGTAATCAAACATGCGTGGGGTTCTCCACAGGGGAAGCCGGTTGCAGCCAGCGCGGCAGACGGCCGCTGGCCTGGCCCGAACAGGCGGCGTCGACGCACTCGGCCAAGCTGGCGAAGTGCACCGAACGGCCGACCAGCCCGGGCGCGTAATGGGCGTATTTGCCCGAGTTGGTCATCAGGGTGCGGCAACGGGTCGGCACCACCGGCTCGCCGAGCATGCACCAGCAGGTGTCGGTCACCAGCGTCGCACCGAATGCTTCCAGCACGCTCAGGTAGCCGGCCGCGCGGGCCTGCTCGAGAATCGCTCGACCGCAGGTGATCACCAGGCTTACCTGAGCATGCTTGCTGCGGCCCGCGCACAGGTGCGCGAGGTGGGCGAATTCGCTGAGCGAGAAGTGCGGATTACCGAGCGCGATCAGGCCTACCTCGGCTTCATCAGCGCTGTTGAGTTCGTCCCAGCTGCGCCGCAGATCGGCGAGGGTGACCGGCTCGGTGGGCGTCGATTCGGCGCTGTGGATAACGTTCTCCGGGTGCCTGGCTTCCGGCGTCACCCCGGCGATAT
This sequence comes from Pseudomonas sp. MEJ086, assembly GCF_030209025.1. NCBI lineage: Bacteria > Pseudomonadati > Pseudomonadota > Gammaproteobacteria > Pseudomonadales > Pseudomonadaceae > Pseudomonas > Pseudomonas sp. MEJ086. The sequence continues at coordinate 22,591 of NZ_JARVSV010000030.1, read as the reverse complement.
GGAACAGTGGTGCTGCCGAACTGGTGGCGAAGGCGGCGCCAAAGGCCTTGAGATCGTCCAGGCTCGGCTGAGCCTGTTCCAGGCCGCGTACCAGCGGAATGCCGCTGCCGCAGAGCAGGCCGACGTGGTAGCCGAGCAGCGGGTAGAAGGCATCGTCCAGCTCGGCGAGCTCTGGCAGTTGTATCTGCAGGCTGGCCATGCGGTGCTCGTCGAGGTGACAGCCGACCCTGGGCGCACGGCCGGTGAGGGCGATGCAGATATCCAGGTAATCGGGATATTTGAGGGTGCGTGCTCCAAGCACGCTGTTGGCGTAGACCACCGCATTGGATTCCGCCCAGACGATCTGCTCGCCTCGGGCGGGTGCGCTGTCCAGCAGGTAGGGCGCACAGGTGAAACTGAGCTGGGCGCCCATGGCCATGTAGGCATCACCGAGTGCACTGGCTGGTTCGCCGAATGCGGCGTCGATGCCCAGTGCACGCCAGCGACGCTGGTCCACGGAGATTGAATTGAGGGTGGTGGGAACCCTTACCTTGGCCCCCCAGGCCACCAGTTGCTCGGCGAAGCGCAGGCTGGCCGGGCCGGTATAGATGCAACCGTCGATATGCGCCTGGGTGATATCCAGCAATTCGCTGGCGCCCTGCAGTTCGGCCATGCGCAGCACCAACTGCATGGCCACCTGTGCCGCCTTGCCATGGCTGCCATCTAGCAGGGCACGGTCGCTTTCGCTCAATTGCAGGGCGCTGGCGAACAGCGGCTGCTGACGTATCGAAGCCACACCTGTCGGCCGCGCATCGGCAGGGGGTTGTGGATAAAGGTGCAGCCGTTCTCCATCGAGTCGGGCGTAAGCCTGGCCGCGCAAGCGGGTGAAGGCTTCATGGCCGATGCACAGCACGGCGATGGAGCGCTGGAACAGCAGTTCGGCCACCAACACACCCAGGGTAAGGATCTCGTCGGCCTCGGCCAGCACCAGCGCGGTAGGGGCATGCTCGCCACTGAGCAGCTCCATCATCACGCTGCTGCCGGTGCAGGAGCCGCGACCACTGGGAATCGCCAGTACGCGGCCCGCCAGGTTCTCGCCACTGAGCGGGTGATGACGGTCGATCACCTCGCCCGTGAACGGGTCGACGCCGCCCCAGAAACTCAGGCCCATCTCGGCGAACAGCAACTCACCCTCGGCGCACCCGGCGACCAGGCTGCGGCCCTGAATGGCGCAGGCTGGCAGGTGGGGCGAGGGATGGTCAGCGACTGTTGGCATCGATGGCTCCAGGCGTGAATGAAAAGCCCGGCGCCATGGGGCGCGCGAGCATGAAATCGTGGGTGTTGCTGGTCGGGTGGGTCGGGCCGCGCGGGTCAGGCGCTGCGCCTCGACCCACCCTAGGAATGGCGGTTGATCAGTAGTACACGCCCGGCACGGTCAGGTTGGCCGGCTTGATTTCGTCGCCGACCCACTTCTTCCACAGCTCGTCGTAACGGCCGCTGCGCACCTGCTGGTTGACGAACAGGTTGAGGTAATTGATCAGGCCGTACTCGTCACGCTTGGCCGCCAGGGACACGTAGTCGACGACGTAGGGCGCATCGCCGACCACTTTCAGGCCCTTGTACTTGCCGGACTTGAGGGTGGCGGCGGCCACGGTGTTGGTCACTACGGTGGCAGCGATATGGCCCTGGGCGACGGCGAGGATGGTGTCGTTCTGCGACTGGTAGGCGCGGAAGGTACCGTCGCCCCACGCCTTCACGTCCTTCTCGAGAGCGATGGCTTCGTAGGTGCCGCTGGTGTTACCCACAGGCTTGCCCTTGAGGTCGGCATAGCTGTTGATGCCAGTGTCGTCGCGGGTCAGCACGACCATCTGGAAGGCGAAGTAGGGCACGGTCAGGCCAACGGTCTTGGCACGCTCCAGGGTGTCGGAGGTGGAGGCGACGATCACGTCGGCGCGGCCGGAAACCAGCGCCGGGATGCGATCCGGGAACGGTGTCTCCACCACTTCGGCATCGACGCCAAGCACTTTCGCCAGGTCATTGCAGTAGTCGACGTCGAAGCCGACCGGCTGGTTCTTGTCGTCACGCGAGCCCATGGGTGGGAAATCCAGGGTCACCGCGCAGCGCAGCTTGCCGGATTCGATGATCGAGTCGAGCTTGTCGGCGTGTGCGGTGCCGATCAGTGTGGTGCTGAGTACTGCGCTGAGGGCTACGGCAAAAGCGGGGTTCTTCATAGGGGCCTCGAAACTGTGCAGACGCTGGTTATAGGAAATTTCGTATACGATATTTGATATGCAATGGCTGTGCCTGTTCTTTGGCTCGTCGCTGAGCGGCCCACGGGCCGAGGGATTGGCGGAAAATAGAGGGGAGGGTGCGGCGTTCAGTGCAGGCGGGGTGTTACATAAGGGAGCGATGTGTAGCGTCGAGCGCCCCGTTTCGGAACAGCGCCGGTATCAGTCCCTGTGCGAGTCCCGGAACTGGCTGGGTGTCAGCCCGGTCAGCGACCTGAACTGGCGGCTGAAGGCGCTGTGATCGGTGTAACCGCAGCGCAGGGCGATCTCGGTGATCGGCAGGTCCTGCAGCAGCAGGCGGCTGGCCTCACCGAGGCGTGCCTTGTGGATCATCTGCCGCGGAGTGAGCTGGAAGATGCGCTTGCAGTGGCGCTCCAGCTGCGCCACCGACAGGCCTGCCAGGCCGGTGAGCTCGGCCAGGCTGATCGGCCGGGCGAAATGCTCGCGGATATGGGCGTCCACCGCCGCCAGTTTCGGGTAGGCCGGGTGGCTCGATTGCGGCAGTTGCACATCCCGGGAAATACCCGCCACGCCGATGATCTCGCCCGCGTGGTTACGCAGTGCCAGTTTGTGGGTAAGGCACCAGACGGGCTGATTGCCGTAATAGAGATGCAGCTCCAACTGGTCGGCGAGTTGGCTGCCGTCCTTGAGTACCCGGCGATCCTGCGCCGTGTAGGAGGGGCCGAAGCTGGCCGGGAACACCTGTTCGGCGGTCATCCCGAGCAGCCTGGCCTTGCTCTTGAAGCCCAGCCGCTGCGTCAGCGTCTGGTTCACCAGCGCGTAGCGGGCTTGGCTGTCCTTGATGAAAAACACCACCTCGGGCAGGGCGTCGAGCAGCGGCTCGATCTGCCGCAGGCTGGTGATCAGCGCAGGCAAATCTTGATGTAGGGCGGTGGGCAGCAGAGTTTGCATGGCGGGTGGCGGCTGATCAGGTGGCGCTGAGCCTACCGCGTCGGATTGACGCAGGAAAATGTACCGTTTGGTTAATTTTCGGGTGCGACGCGTCCCGTTTCGGTGCACACTGGTACGCATACCAATTATTACAAACAGTATTGGCGACTATCCTCAGGGGTGGTGGCGTCGATGCTGTGTTTCTGTGTTCGTGACAAAACAGGATAAAACGATGAATGAGGGTAAAGGTGCCCAGCGCGGCACGCGTGCACTACTGCTGATCGTCGGCGTCTTGATCGCCCTGGTCGGCCTTGCCTTGCTGGGCGGTGGTGGTTATCTGGCCAGTCTCGGCGGCAGCTTGTACTTCCTGAGCATGGGCCTGGCCGTGCTGGCCAGTGGTGTGCTGATCGCCGCTCGCAAGCCCACCGGCGCCTGGCTGTTCGCCCTGGCGCTGCTCGGTACCGTGATCTGGGCGCTGGTCGATGTCGGCCTGGTGTTCTGGCCATTGTTCTCTCGCCTGTTCACCTTTGGCGTGATGGGCCTGGTCGTCGCGCTGATCTATCCGACCCTGAAGAAAGCGGCAGGCGCACGCGGCGGGCGTGGTGCCTACGGGTTGGCAGCCGTACTGGCGGTGGCGCTGATCGCCAGCTTCAGCGGTACCTTCCTGGCTCACCCCACCGTCGCGGCGAACGGCGATGGCCCGGCCGTGAAGCCGGTCGACCCGACCCAGGCCCAGAAGAACTGGGAACACTACGGCAACACCGCTGGCGGTAGCCGTTTCGCCGCCCTGGATCAGATCACCCGTGCCAACGTGAAGGACCTGCAGGTCGCCTGGACGTATCACACCGGTGACGTGGCGGAGAGCAATGGTAATGGCGCCGAGGATCAGCTCACTCCGCTGCAGGTGGGTGACAAGGTGTTCATCTGCACCCCACACAACAACATCATCGCCCTCGACGCCGATACCGGCAGCGAGCTGTGGCGTAACGACATCAACGCTCAGGCTTCGGTCTGGCAGCGTTGCCGTGGCCTGGCCTACTTCGACGCCGATGCACCGCTGCAGCAGCCTGATGCTGCGGGTGCCGTCGCGGTGCCGACCGTGGCTATCGCCGAAGGCGCCAATTGCCGTCGTCGTCTGCTGACCAACACCATCGACGCCCGCCTGATCGCCGTAGACGCCGACACCGGCGCGCTCTGCGAAGGCTTCGGCGAGAATGGCCAGGTCGACCTCAAGGCCGGTCTGGGTGCTGCGCCGGATCCCCACTACCAGCTCACCTCGCCGCCACTGCTGGCCGGTACCACCGTCGTGGTGGGCGGGCGTGTGGCCGACAACGTGCAGACCGACATGCCTGGCGGTGTGATTCGTGGCTTCGATGTGGTCACTGGCGCCATGCGCTGGGCGTTCGATCCGGGCAATCCTGAGGAGCGTCAGGCCCCGGCCGACGGCCAGACCTACGTGCGCAGCACGCCGAACTCCTGGGCGCCGATGTCCTACGATCCGGCCATGAACACCGTATTCCTGCCCATGGGCAGCCCGTCCACCGACCTGTACGGTGCCGAGCGTACCGAGCTGAACCACAAGTACGGCGCCTCGATCCTCGCCCTGGACGCCACCACCGGTGCGGAAAAGTGGGTCTACCAGACCGTGCACAACGATCTCTGGGATTTCGACCTGCCGATGCAGCCCAGCCTGATCGATTTCCCCAAGGCTGATGGCAGCAAGGTGCCTGCGGTGGTGATCGGTACCAAGGCCGGGCAGATATTCGTGCTCGATCGTGCTACCGGTCAGCCGCTGACCGAAGTGGCGGAAGTGGCGGTCAAGGCGGCAGACATCAAAGGGGAGCAATACGCGCTCAAACAACCCCTGTCGGTGGGCATGCCGCAGATCGGCGCGCAGACCCTGACCGAGTCGGATATGTGGGGCGCCACACCGTTCGACCAGATGCTCTGCCGCATCGCCTTCAAGCAGATGCGCTACGAGGGGTTGTACACCGCACCGGGCACCGACGTGTCGCTGAGCTTTCCCGGCTCACTGGGTGGGATGAACTGGGGTGGCCTGTCCACCGACCCGGTCAATGACTACATCTTCGTCAACGACATGCGTCTTGGCCTGTGGGTGCAGATGATTCCGGCGCAGAATCGCGGTCCGGCCTCGTCCGGTGGCGAAGCCGTCAATACCGGTATGGGCGCGGTGCCGCTCAAGGGCACGCCTTATGCGGTCAACAAGAACCGCTTCCTGTCGCTGGCTGGCATTCCCTGCCAGGCGCCGCCGTTCGGCACGCTGACCGCCATCGACATGAAGACCCAGCAGATCGCCTGGCAGGTACCGGTCGGTACCGTGGAAGACACCGGTCCGCTGGGCATCAAGATGCGCCTGCCGATGCCGGTGGGCATGCCGACCCTGGGCGGTTCCCTGGCCACGCAGTCTGGCCTGGTGTTCTTCGCCGGTACGCAGGACTACTACCTGCGCGCGTTCGATAGCGGCACTGGCAAGGAAGTCTGGAAACAGCGCCTGCCGGTAGGCAGCCAGGGCACGCCGATGACCTACGTGTCGCCGAAGACCGGCAAGCAGTTCATCGTGGTAACGGCCGGTGGCGCCCGTCAGTCGCCGGACCGCGGTGACTACGTGATCGCCTACGCGCTGCCGTAAGCTCACCTGCACGCTAACGAAGGCCGCATCGCCCGGAAGGGGATGCGGCCTTTTTCATGCCTGTGATTCGAGTGACCGAAAGCCTGAGGCATTCGCCTCAAAGCAGGGACATGAGAGTTACCCACATTGCTTGGTGCCCCGCCTCCCTGCAATGCGATGGCGGCTCCCAATAGAATCGCGTGAGTACTCCGCAATCTGTAGGAGCCCGCTTGCGGGCGATGCTGTGGTGGCCATAAGTAGATGCGCGTTATGGCCATCAATCGCTGGCAAGGGCTAGGCGCCCCGGCTCCTACGATAAGACCTGAGTTATCCACAAGACGCAGAGATGCGGCCCAGCGGCAATTCCTGGGGTACTTGGATTAGGAAAGGGAACTGGCCATAGCATGGAAGGGAAACAAGGCTGAGCGCCAGAAAGCAGAAAGGGGAGCCGAGGCTCCCCTAAATCTTGTTCGAATCATCGTTCTTATTAGTGCTACCGGCCTTTTGTTCTTGTTTTTAGCCGCGGCCCCCAATGGGGGCCAAGAGCGAACGGATTTGTTTGGACGCTGATGTTGCCGTGATCCTGAGATCCAACCCGTCTGTCGCTGCCTTGCAAAGCAGTTTTATTGTTCTCGACCCGGTTGCGGTACAAGCCCGAGGGCGGTCCTCTCCAAAGAAATCAGTTAGCTGCGTCTCTGCGATTTTGTCTTTCTTATGCTAGAGCCGTTGTCTTGTTCTTGTTATCAGATGTGTCTTGTTATTTTTGTTGTGCGGAACATAGAGCATATCCTGTGCCAATTTTAGAATATCTATATTTTTCAATTACTTAGTGTTTTACGATTTTTTCGGCTCGGGTTTTCGCTACAGAAAGCGTTACCGCACTACCCGGTTTGTTACCGTTTGATGGAGCGCTGGAACACCTTCTCGAAAATGAGATTCATTGCCATTATTGGTGGCTCTGGAATGGGCCTTCCAGCTGCATCAGCGTATCGATTCGGGTCGGTCCGAACGGTGGGCGGGGCGCCCCTGGCTGCCAGCCGAACAGGTATTGCGTGGCTGCACCGCATACCCGGCCCTGGCAGGCCCCCATTCCGCAGCGGGTCGCCAGTTTCGCTTCGCGCCAGTTGCCGTGCCTGGCGACGGCGGCGTAGGGCACGTCCTCGCAGCGGCACAGCAGGGTATCCGGCTCGGCCAGGCGTTTTAGTGCCGGGTCGAGGGCGAATCGCTTGTTCAGCTCATCGGCAAAGCGCTGCCAGCGTGCGCGCCCTTTCCAGAGACGTTGCGCTGCCCCGCGGTTACCGGCGGCGGCATGGCCGGCGATGCGGCCCTCGACCAAGGCCAGTTCGCTGCCGCCGAAGCCGGTGCATTCCCCCGCGGCATAGATGCCGGCCACATCGGTGGCCTGCCAGGCATCCACCTTGATGGCGTGGTTATCCAGCGTGCAGCCGAGGGCCTGCCCCAGTTGCCCATTGGGAATCAGGCCGAAACCGCACGCCAGGCGCTCGCACTCCAGCTCTTCGATCTTGTCGCCGCGCTGCAGGCGTACGCCTTCCAGGCGATGCTGGCCCAACGCGGCGACGATCCGAGTGCCAGGGCGGTAACCGCTGTCGACCAGGCTGAAGGATTGCAACAGCTTGTGCGGCCAGCGCGGCAGTTGTAGGGCGAAGGCGGCGACCGAGCCGGCTGATGCCTGCTCGGCGATGCGCAGCACCCGGGCACCGTTGTGTTTCGCCGTACCCGCGCTGGCCAGCAACAGCGGGCCGCTGCCGGCGATCACGATGCGTTCATCGGCTACTGGCAAGCCGCCCTTGATCAGCGCCTGCAGGCCACCGGCACCGGTAACACCGGGCAATGTCCAGCCGGGAAACGGCAGTAACAACTCTCGCGCCCCGGTACACAGGATCAGCTTGCGGTAGGCGATCACCCAGCCGCGCTGGGAGTCTTCTACCAGCAGCCCATGGCTGCCTGACCGTGCCACCACACGAGTGGCGGCGTGGCGCTGGATATTGCTGTGCGTATCCACCGCATCGCGCAGGCGGCGTGCCTGGATTGGGATGCTTGCCTGAGCGCCGTCCCGCCAGATCTGTCCGCCCGGCAACGGGTTGTCGTCGAGCAGCACCACCTGGGCGCCATCGTTGGCCGCGGCCAGCGCTGCGGACATGCCCGCCGGGCCAGCGCCGATGATCAGTACGTCAGTCTGTTCGCTCATGGCCGCGTCTCCACGTGCATGCCATCGCGGCACAGGGTCTGGCAGGCCAGTCGGCGCAGGCCGTCGATGGTTACCCGACATTCCTGGCAGACGCCCATGCCGCAGAGGGGAGCGCGGCGCTGGCCGCTGACCGAGGTGCGCGTGCTGCCATCACCGGCCAGCGCCAGGGCTGCGGCGACCGTGGTGCCCGGCGCTACGCTGAGCGGGCGGCCATCGAGATGCAGGTCAGGCATGCGCGGGGTCTCCAGCTTGGCTCAGGTAACGTCGCGGCGAATATGCCGCGGCAGGGATTGGCTCGGCCTCGTTGAACAGCAGTGCAGCGAGCAGATCGGCGGTACCCGGCGCGGCGGTAACACCCAGCCCTTCGTGGCCGACCGCCAGCCACAGGCCGGGCTGTGCAGGGTGTTCGCCAATCAGCGGCATGCCGTCCGGGGTGGCGGCACGAAAGCCCGCCCAGGCGCGAATGCCATTGAGTTGCGCCAGGCCTGGCGCATAGCTCGCGGCATGCTTGAGCATGCGGGCCAGCAACCAGCCCTCGACCTCGGGGTCCAGCGTATCGAACTGCCTGGAGGTGCCGATGAACAGCTGGCCCGTCGGCCGCGGCTGGATGTTGCAGGCCACCGAGGCGCCGCTGCTGTTGTGCACGCTGGTCAGGTAGCTCAGCTCGGTGATGGTGTGAGTGACCGGATGCGGGTAGCGATCGGTGATCAGCAGATGGCCTTTCTTCGGCGCGATGGGCAACTCCGGGCACAATTCCACGGCCTGTATGCCATTGGCGAGCACCACGGCATCGGCGCTCAGCCAGCTGCCGTCTTCGAGGCGTACACGGTTGCCGTCCAGCTCCGTGACCTTGGCGCGGCGTTGTGTGATACCGGGAGCGTCGAGCATCCAGCGGGCGGTGTTCGGTGCATAGAGAATACCGTCGTCGGGTAGGCGCAGGGCGCCGTGCAGACCGTCGCGCAGGATCGGCTCCATCCCCTGCAGGGCGTGGCCGGGCACCATTTCGCAGCGTATTCCCTCGGCACGCAGGTTGACGCTCTTGGTTTCCGCCGCCGCCAGCTCCTGTTCGTTGGCGGCCAGCCACAGCGTGCCGTTGTTGCGATAGGCGCAGTCGCTCGGCAATTGCGGGCCCAGCTCACGCCAGCGGCGCACCGAGTAGCGGCTGATGTCGAGTTCGGCCTGGTTGTCGTCGAGTACCAGCAAGTGCCCCATGCCCGCGGCAGTGGCTCCATGCAGACCGGCATCGATCACCAGCACCTGCTGGCCGCGGCGGGCCAGTTCGCGGGCGCAGGCGGCGCCGATGATGCCAGCGCCGATGACGATCACATCAGCGACCCGCGTCGGGTTCACGGGCGGATGCCCCAGGCGAACGGGTCGTCCTGTTCGAGCAGCAGGGTCGCCTCGGCGCTGATATTGGCGCGACCACGAATGGTCGGAATCACTTTGTCGCCCTGCCATTCGAACGAGCCATCGAACAGGCTGCCGATCACGCTGGCCTGGCGCCAGATCTCGCCGGGTTGCAGCTTGCCATCGGCGGCCAGGCAGGCCAGCTTGGCACTGGTGCCGGTGCCGCAGGGCGAGCGGTCGTAAGCCTTGCCAGGGCAGAGCACGAAATTCCTGCTGTCGGCTCGCAGCGAAGCTGCTGCGCTCGATGATGCTGCGTTGGGAACTGGCGAAAAATGCTCATTTACAGCCAGTAAACTGCGCTTTTTCGCCAGCTCCCGCCTTGCCTCCTCATCGCTCGCGACGCTTGGCTGCGAGCCTTCGGCTTGTTCATCTTCTGCAAACAGCTCGATGTGGTCGATAAGGCCGCCGTCCTCGCCACGAACGCCCTGGTCCTCGAGCGCCTTCTGCACCGCGTAGGTATACGCGGTCAGGGCTTCGACGTTGTCTCCCGCGATGCGCTGGCCGTGGTCGGCGATCAGGAAGAACCAGTTACCGCCCCAGGCGATATCGCCCTGCACCGAGCCATAGCCCGGCACCTGCAGTTCGACGGCCTGACGGTAACGGTAGGACGGCACGTTGCGCACGCTGACCGAGCGATCTTCATGCAGGGTCGCCTCGACCGTGCCCACCGGGGTTTCGATCTTGTGCACGCCGGCGCCGATGCGCCCCATGTGCGCCAGCGATACCACCAGGCCGATGGTGCCGTGCCCGCACATGCCGAGGTAGCCGGTGTTGTTGAAGAAGATCACTCCGGCACAGGCGCTAGGGTCGACCGGCTCGCAGAGCAGGGCGCCGACCAGCACGTCATTGCCGCGTGGCTCGAGAATGCAGGCGGCACGCCAGGCATCGTGCTCGCTGGCCAGCAGCTGTTTGCGCTCGGCCATGCTGCCCTTGCCGAGATCAGGAAAGCCGCTGACCACCAGACGGGTCGGCTCGCCGCCGGTATGTGAGTCGATCACTTCGATGCGTTTCATGGGAGCTGCGCCTGTATGCCGATTGAATGGTTACAGGGTGACGCGAGGCGGGCTGCCCGGCTTGAAGGATTTGCGCGGGCGTGATGACGAAATCGGCATAGTGGTCCAGGCCGTTCCTGACGCCCTGCATGGCACCCACCAATCGACCGCGTATCAGCCCTCTTTGGCGCTGACGATGCTCGCGACCAGGCCGGGCTTGCAATTGATGAACGCCGACGACTGCAACCAGCGCTTATCCGGGTAGTACGAAAACATGAATTGGCCGCCCTTGAGGCTGTCTACCACCATGCGGGCGACTTCCGGGCGCACGGCAGGGCAGCCCTGGCTGCGGCCGATTCGGCCCTGGGTCTTGATCCAGGCTGGGTTCACGTAATCGGCCGGGTGTATGACGATGGCGCGCTGGCGGGCAAGATCATTGAAGCCTGGTTCCAGGCCGTCCATGCGCAGCGAGTAGCCGTGCTTGCCGGTATAACTTTCCTGGGTGCGGAACAAGCCGATGCTGGACTGATGGCTGCCTTCGGTATTGGAGAACCGGGTGGCGAAATTTTCACCGGACTGCTGGCCATGGGCGACCAGATCGTGCAGCAGCAAGCGTTTGCTGGTCAGGTCGAAGATCCACAGGCGGCGTTCGCTGGAGGGCTTGGAAAAATCGATGACCGCCAGTCGTTGAGCGGGTACGGCGCCATTATTGATGGCGCAACGCATGGCGTCGATGGCATGGTTGAGTACCTTGCGATTCAATGCCGGTGCTTTGGCAGACAGGCTTTCCAGCAGGGGATCGGGAGCCAGTGTGGCGGCCATCAGGGACGGAACGGGCAATGCCAGGCAAAGAAAGGCTAAGCAAATTCGCTGAATCGTGGTCATCATTTCAAGTCTCTGAGTTTCGGCCATCGATATGTCGAGCCTTCGCCAGGCGATGCGGGCACAACAAAGCCCGCGATTCTAGCAGCCGAAATCTTCTGACCCGCGGGCCAATCCGACGGGCTGTCATTCACTTTGTCGTAAATTGGAGCGGCGCTTTGTTTTCTCCCACTTCATCCGCCGCCTGGGCGTTGGTCCTCACCGCTCCTCTGGCCGTGGCCGATGCCATGCCACCCAGCCCTCTCGAACAGCAGCTCGCCGAACCCAGCCTGACCTGCGTATCGCCGGCCCTGAACCTTACCGCCAAGGATCGCGAATGGCTGGAGCCTTTCTATCTGCTGCGTGGTTCGCAGCCGGTGTGGAGTGAGCAGAACCTGCCCACCTTGCTCGCGCAGTTGGATACGCTGGCCGACGATGGCCTCGAGCCTCGCGCTTACCATCTTGAGCCGCTGCGTGAGCTGGCCGCGGTGGAAAGCCCGTCGCCACGTCTTTCCGCCTGTGTCGAGGTGCTCGCCACCACGGCTTATCTGCAGGCATTGCGTGACCTGGCCTATGGGCGTCTGGAGCAGTCTCAGGTCGAGCCGCTCTGGGAGCCCGAGAGCATGGCCATGGAGCAGAGCCAGGCACCGCTGCTGGCCATCGCCCAGGCGGGGTTGAGCGATCCGGCGCAAGCCTTCGAGCAGGCCCGTCCGGATTTCGGCCCCTACCGGGAGCTGCGTCAGCGCTATGCCGATCTGCGTCGTCAGGCACTGCCGCAATGGCTGGCGATTCCGGGCGGAACCCTGTTGCGTCCTGGTGCGGTGGACGGGCGCGTGCCCCTGCTCGAGCAGCGCCTGCAACTGCATGGCGATCTTTCCCAGGGCGCCCCGGCATTGGTCGCCGAGGAAACATCGGTGTACTCCACTGCGCTGGTGGAGGCCGTCAAGGCCTTCCAGCGCAACCACCTGCTCAAGCCCGATGGTGTGGTCGGCCCGGGCACGCTGGCCGAGCTGAACCGCTCGGCCAGCGAGCGCATGGATCAGATCCGCATCAACCTGGAGCGCCTGCGCTGGCTGTCCCACGAGATCGAGCCGACCAGCGTACTGATCGACGTGGCTGGCGCCGAAGTGATCTTCCTGCGTGACCATGCGATCGCCTGGCAGGCACGCACCCAGGTTGGCCGCCCGGCCCGGCCGACGCCGTTGCTGCGCTCGCGGATCACTCACCTGACCCTGAACCCGACCTGGACGATTCCACCGACCATCCTGCGCGAGGACAAACTGCCGGAGCTGCGCCGCGACGCCGCCGGCTATCTGGCCGCCAACCATATGCAGGTGATCGATTACGAAGGCAATCCGGTGGATCCGCGTGGCGTCGACTGGGAGCGCCCTGGCCGCGTGATGATTCGTCAGTCTGCTGGCGCTCACAGCCCATTGGGCAAAGTGGCGATCCGCTTCCCAAATCCGTTCTCGGTGTACCTGCACGACACACCGAGCCAGCGCCTGTTCGACAACCTGCCGCGGCTGTTCAGCTCAGGTTGCGTGCGCATCGAGCGGGTGACCGAGCTGGTCGATCAGTTGCTCGCCGAAGCCACTCCAACCGACCGCGCGCGGATCGCCAGGCAGTGGGACAGTGGTCGCACGCTGCGTGCCGATCTGCCGCGCCCGGTACCGATCCTGATGGCGTACTGGACAGCCCAGGTCGGCGCCGACGGGCAGGTGCAGTTCCGCCCCGATATCTACGGCCACGACGCTCGCCTGCTCAAGGCGCTGGATGCGTCGAACCGGATCTAGGGCGTCGCGGTTCGAGGAACCTTTGCAAGGCAGTAGCAAGTGTCCATCGGTTCAGTGTGGGAGTGGGCCACGCCCGCGATCTCGTGAGCCGCAGGTATTTTGCTGAACGGCCGCTTCCGTATGTTTAAGCCTGCCGATTCAACGGTGCTCGGGCAGGTGCTCGAACAGGCTGCGGCAGACGCCGATGATGTGCTGGTCGAGCAGGGTGACCGCCAGTTCGACGTCACGGGCGCGGCAGGCGGCGATGATCTCGCGGTGTTCGCGGTCGGCGCGATCCTTGCCCTCGGAAAGGCTCATCTGCATGCGCAGGTAGCGCTCCAATTTGTCGTGGATGGAGCGGATCAGGCTGACCAGGAACGGACGCTGCGCCGGCTCGTAGAGGCAGGCGTGCAGCTCCCAGTTGAGTTCGGCCCAGCGGCCGATGTCTTCCTCGCCGATGAACTCCTCGCAGATGCGCTCGGCGCGGGCGAAGGTCTCTTCGCTCATGTTGGGAATCGCCAGGCGCAGTACCTTGTCTTCGAGGAGAATGCGCACCTCGAACATCTGCGCCAGCTCCGGCTCGGAGATGCGCGTGACCACCGCTCCCTTGTTGCGCTGGAACACCACCAGCCCTTCGGCTTCCAGGCGCTTGAGCGCCTCGCGCACGGGAATCTTGCTGACGTTGAACAGCTTGGCGATGTCGTCCTGACGCACCGGCTCGTCTTCGGCGAAATGGCCGGAGACGATGGCATCGCGCAGGTGCTTGGTGATCACCTCGGAAGCGGACGGGGTGATGCCCAGATTCGGGGCGTTCAGGGGAGGTAATGGCACGCTGAGGCACCCGCTAGGTGAGGGTTTTGGATATCATATACGAAATCCCTACAGCGAATTGCTCGCGCCGCTGAATTGCTCGGCCAGAGCGCCAATCTGCGTGCGCTCGTTACGCACGAAATTGAAGAACGCCTGGGCGACAGGCGACAGGTATTTGCCCCGCGGATGCACCACGCACCAGCTGCGCAACAACGGCAGTTCGGCTACCGGTAACTCGCGCAGCACGCCCAGTTGCAGTTCGCGACGCACGGCATGGCGCGGTATCAGGGCCAGGCCCAGCCCGGCGATCACCCCCTCGCGCTGCCCCTCCATGGAGCCCACCTCTTGCAACTGGGCGAAATGTGCACGCTTCTGGTGACAGTACTCTTCACAGGCTCGCCGGGTGCCCGAGCCAGGTTCGCGCACCAGCAATGGCCAGGCACACAGGTCCTGTAACTGCAACGATCGTGCCTGGCTCAGCGGGTGATCAGCGGGCGCCACGGCGATGATCGGGTTGTTCAGGAAGGGCAGAAACTCCAGGGACATGTCCGCCGGCACCTGGGACATGATCAGCAGGTCGTCCCGGTTGGCGCTCAGTCGCCTGACCGCCTGGGCGTGATTGACCACGGTCAGTTGCAGGCTGACTTCCGGATGCTCGCGGCGAAAGGCGGCGAACAGATGCGGCATGAAGTACTTGGCGCTGGACTCGATGGCCAGGCTCAGTTGGCCCTGCAGCGAGCCCTTGAGATCGGCCAGCTGCATGTCCAGGCTTTCCAGGCGGCCGAAAATGTCTTCGCTGGCGCGCTGCAGGGCTTCGGCTGCCTCGGTCAGGTACAGCCTCTTGCCGACGTAATCGAACAGCGGCTGATCGAGCAGCTCCTCGAGCTGGCGGATCTGCAGACTCACTGCTGGCTGGGTCAGGGCCATTTCTTCAGCAGCGCGGCTGTACGAGCGGTTGTCGCACACCGACCGAAACACCTGAAGTTGACGAAAGGTCATACGTAACAATGACTTGCGAATTTTATTCACCACTCCAGTGGATTCTTGTTCGTCCAGCATAAGTTTTTACTTATGCAGGACCCAATAAATATTGATTTTGGTTAATTGTTACAGCCGAGTAGGGTTAAGACAGAAGCCGGAGTGGAGTTATCCGGTCATATCTCGACCCTTAAAGGGTTGCCTGTTCACGTGATCGAGGATGCTGGCTCGTGATCAAGAAAATCCTGATAGCCAACCGTGGCGAGATCGCGGTCCGTATCGTGCGGGCCTGCGCCGAGATGAACATTCGGTCGGTGGCCATCTATTCGGATGCCGACCGCCAGGCCTTGCACGTCAAGCGTGCCGACGAGGCCTATGGCATTGGCGACGACCCTTTGGCGGGTTACCTGAACCCGCGCAAGCTGGTGAACCTCGCCGTGGAAACCGGCTGCGACGCGCTGCACCCCGGCTACGGCTTTCTCTCCGAGAACGCCGAGCTGGCAGAAATCTGCGCCTCACGCGGCATCAGGTTCATCGGCCCGAGCGCCGAGGTCATCCGCCGCATGGGCGACAAGACCGAGGCCCGGCGCAGCATGATCAAGGCCGGCGTGCCGGTGACGCCGGGCACCGAGGGCAACGTGGCGGATATCGCCGAGGCGCTGCGCGAAGGTGATCGCATCGGCTACCCGGTGATGCTCAAGGCCACCTCCGGTGGCGGTGGGCGGGGCATACGTCGCTGCAACAGCCGCGAGGAACTGGAGCAGGCGTTCCCGCGGGTGATCTCCGAGGCCACCAAGGCGTTTGGCTCGGCCGAGGTGTTTCTCGAGAAGTGCATCGTCAACCCGAAGCACATCGAGGCGCAGATTCTCGGCGACAGCTTCGGCAACGTGGTGCACCTGTTCGAGCGCGATTGCTCGATCCAGCGGCGCAACCAGAAGCTCATCGAAATCGCCCCCAGCCCGCAACTGACCCCGGAGCAGCGCGCCTACATCGGTGACCTCGCCGTGCGCGCCGCCCAGGCGGTAGGCTACGAGAACGCCGGTACCGTGGAGTTCCTGCTCGCCGAGGGCGAGGTGTACTTCATGGAGATGAATACCCGGGTGCAGGTGGAACACACCATCACCGAGGAAATCACCGGCATCGACATCGTTCGCGAGCAGATCCGCATCGCCTCCGGCCTGCCGCTTTCCATCAAGCAGGAAGACATCCAGTACCGCGGCTTCGCCCTGCAATTCCGGATCAACGCCGAGGACCCGCGCAACAACTTCCTGCCGTCGTTCGGCAAGATCACCCGCTACTACGCGCCTGGCGGCCCGGGCGTGCGCACCGACACGGCGATCTACACCGGCTACACCATCCCGCCGTATTACGACTCCATGTGCCTGAAGCTGATCGTCTGGGCGCTGACCTGGGAAGAGGCCCTGGCCCGTGGCTCCCGTGCGCTCGACGACATGCGCGTACAGGGCGTGAAGACCACCGCCACCTACTACCAGCAGATTCTCGCCAACGACGAATTTCGCAGCGGGCGCTTCAACACCAGCTTCGTCGACAACCATCCCGAGCTGCTGAACTACTCGATCAAACGCAAGCCGGGCGAACTGGCCCTGGCCATCGCCGCCGCCATCGCCGCCCATGCCGGCCTGTGAGGAACACACCATGACAAGAAAAATCACGGTCACCGACACCATCCTGCGCGACGCCCACCAGTCCCTGCTGGCCACCCGCATGCGCACCGAAGACATGCTGCCGATCTGCGACAAGCTCGACAAGGTCGGCTACTGGTCGCTGGAAGTCTGGGGCGGCGCGACCTTCGACGCCTGCGTGCGCTTCCTCAAGGAGGACCCGTGGGAGCGCCTGCGCGAGCTGCGTGCGGCATTGCCCAATACCCGCCTGCAGATGCTCCTGCGCGGGCAGAACCTGCTCGGTTATCGCCATTACAGCGATGACGTGGTCAGCGCCTTCGTTGCCAAGGCGGCGGAGAACGGCATCGACGTGTTCCGCATCTTCGATGCCATGAACGATGTGCGTAACCTGCGCGTTGCCATCGAAGCGGTGAAGACCGCCGGCAAGCACGCCCAGGGCACCATCGCCTACACCACCAGCCCGGTGCACACCGTCGATGCCTTCGTCGCCCAGGGCAAGGCCATGCAGGCCATGGGCATCGACTCCATCGCCATCAAGGACATGGCCGGTCTGCTCACGCCTTACGCCACGGCCGATCTGGTCAAAGCGCTGAAAGCCGAGATCGATCTGCCGGTATTTATCCACAGCCACGACACCGCGGGCCTGGGTTCGATGTGCCAGCTCAAGGCCATCGAGGCGGGCGCCGACCATATCGATACGGCCATTTCCAGCTTCGCCTGGGGCACCAGCCATCCCGGTACCGAGTCCATGGTCGCCGCGCTCAAGGGCAGCGAATACGACACCGGCCTGGACCTCTCGCTGATCCAGGAAATCGGCATGTACTTCCACGCGGTGCGCAAGAAGTACCACCAGTTCGAGAGCGAATTCACGGCGGTCGACACCCGGGTGCAGGTCAATCAGGTGCCGGGCGGAATGATTTCCAACCTGGCCAACCAGCTCAAGGAGCAGGGCGCGCTGAACCGCATGAACGAAGTGCTGGCGGAGATTCCGCGGGTGCGTGAAGACCTCGGCTTTCCGCCTCTGGTCACGCCCACTTCGCAGATCGTCGGCACCCAGGCGTTCTTCAACGTGCTCGCCGGCGAGCGCTACAAGACCATCACCAACGAGGTGAAGCTCTACCTGCAGGGCGGCTACGGCCAGGCGCCGGGCAAGGTCAACGAAACGCTGCGCAAGCAGGCCATCGGCAGTGAAGAAGTGATCGACGTGCGGCCGGCCGATCTGCTCAAGCCGGAGATGGCCAACCTGCGCGGGCAGATCGGCGACCTGGCCAAGTCCGAGGAGGACGTGCTGACCTTCGCCATGTTCCCGGATATCGGCCGCAAGTTTCTCGAGGAGCGCGAAGCCGGCAGCCTGCAACCCGAGGCGCTGCTGCCGATTCCCGATGGCAGCGGCGTGGCGGCAGCCGGCGGGGCTGGCGTACCGACCGAATTCATCATCGACGTGCACGGCGAAAGTTACCGCGTGGATATCACCGGCGTCGGTGTGAAGGGCGAGGGCAAGCGGCACTTCTACCTGTCCATCGACGGCATGCCCGAAGAGGTGGTGTTCGAAGCGCTCAACGACTACGTCGCCGGCGGCACCGGCAGCAAGCGCCGCACCGCCAGTGCGCCGGGTGACGTGAGCACCAGCATGCCGGGCAATATCGTCGACGTACTGGTCAAGGAGGGCGACACCGTGAAGGCGGGACAGGCCGTGCTGATCACCGAAGCGATGAAGATGGAAACCGAAGTGCAGGCGCCGATCGCCGGCACCGTCAAGGCCGTGCACGTGGCCAAGGGCGACCGGGTCAACCCGGGCGAGGTGCTGATCGAAGTCGAGGCCTGACTGCCCACCGTTTTACCTCTGGGGGCCGAACCAGGCTGTGTGAAAACTACTGCGCTCGTTCATGCGGCGTCAAAAGCCGGCTCAAAATGCTCGTTTACACCTCGTAAACTGCACTTTTCGCCGATTTTTGCCTTGCCTGACCTTCGCTCGCTACGTTTTCACATGGACTGGAACGGCCCCTTTTTTTGCTTGGTGTGATCTGCAGCGGTGCATTGACCAGCCGCTTATAGCGCGACGAAATGGGCACTGCATGAGTCGGTCTAACCAATGACTGCCATGGCGCTTGGGAAAGGCTAAAATAACCGACCGTTTCAATTGGTTATTCGAAGGTCTATATGAGTTTGTCCATTCCTGCCACCGCGCCGGCCAATCGTCCAGGCACGCCGCTGGTCGCCATCGCGCTGCTGCTGGCTGGTGCCCTGGCCCTCACCTTCGCGGTGAGTGGTCGTCAGGCGTTGCTGTTCATCGTCGGTGGTGCGTTGGGCCTGGTGCTGTACCACGCAGCATTCGGTTTCACCTCGGCCTGGCGCGTGCTGCTCAACGAGCGCCGTGGCGCCGGCCTGCGCGCGCAGATGGTGATGCTGGCGATTGCCGTGCTGCTGTTCTTCCCGGCGCTGTCTGTGGGCACGCTGTTCGGTGAGCCGGTAAAGGGGCTGGTGGCGCCGGCAGGTACTTCGGTGATCGTCGGCGCTTTCATCTTCGGCATCGGCATGCAGTTGGGCGGCGGATGTGCGTCCGGCACGCTGTTCACCGTGGGCGGTGGCAATGCGCGGATGCTGGTGACGCTGCTGTTCTTCATCATCGGTGGCGTTGGCGCGACTCATCATCTGCAGTGGTGGTCGGCCCTGCCAAGCCTGCCGCCGACCTCCATCGTCACCAGCCTGGGTCTGGTGCCCGCACTGTTGGTCAGCCTCGCCTTGTTCGCCGCCATCGCTGCCCTAAGTGCCCGTCTGGAACTGCGTCGGCATGGCAGCCTGGAGCGTGCGGCGCCCAGTGAGCATCAGGGCTGGCAACGTTTCCTGCGTGGCCCCTGGCCGCTGATCTGGGGCGCGGTGCTGCTGGCGCTGCTCAACTTCGCCACCCTGGCGCTGGCCGGTCGCCCATGGGGTATCACGTCGGCATTCGCGCTGTGGGGCGCCAAGGTGCTGCAGGGCTCCGGTGTCGACGTTTCCGCCTGGGCGTTCTGGCAGCAACCGGGCAATGCGCAGGCGCTTGCCGCACCGCTGTGGGAGGACATCACCACGGTGATGGATATCGGCATCGTCATCGGCGCACTGCTGGCCGCTGGCCTGGCCGGGCGCTTCGCTCCGAACCTGAATATTCCGCTGCGTTCGCTGATCGCCGCGGTGATCGGTGGCCTGCTGCTCGGCTACGGCTCGCGTCTGGCCTATGGGTGCAATATCGGCGCCTACTTCAGCGGTATCGCCTCCGGCAGCCTGCACGGCTGGCTCTGGCTGGTGGCAGCGTTCATCGGCAATGGCGTGGGCGTACGCCTGCGGCCATTGTTCTTTCCCGGCGAGCGCCGTGAGGAGAAGCTGACGGGATGCTGATGGCCAGCCGCGCGAGCTCGGGCGCGCTGCTTCTTGGCGTATTGCTGAGCGTTGCATTGAGCGGCTGCCAATCCCCGCTGCAACAGCTCGACGAGTTGGCGGGCAAGCAGGATCAACGCCTGCAAACCCTCGACAGCACGCCCTTTCCGTTGCTCCTGAGCGCGCCAGGCAGAGCGCTGTCCACCTCGCGGATTCGGGTGTATCTGGAAGGCGATGGTCAGGCCTGGGCGACCCGTTCGCAGCCCAGCCTCGACCCTTCTCCCCGTGACCTGCTGGTGGCTCGTCTGGCGTTCGCCGATCCCACACCGAGCCTGTACCTGGCGCGGCCCTGTCAGTTCGTGCGCAGCGATGCCTGCGACACCGCGCTGTGGACGGATCGGCGCTTTGGCAGCGAGGTGCTGGCCAGCCTCGACGGTGCCCTCGATCTCATCAAGACGCGCTACGGCAACCGTGACTTCGAACTGGTCGGCTACTCCGGTGGCGCGGCCCTGGCCCTGTTGCTCGCCGCCCGCCGTGATGATGTCGCCAGCGTGCAGACGCTCGCGGGCAACCTGAGCCCGCGTCGTTGGGTGCAGGTGCGCCAGTTGAGCCCGTTGACCGGCTCGCTGGAGCCGCTGGATTATCGTGAGCGGCTGACGCATGTGGCGCAACGTCACCTGGTGGGCGACGATGATCGTGTGGTACCGGCCGAAGTCCTGCGCGAGTACCTCGATGGCCTTGGCGAGGCGCGGTGCGTGGAGGCCGTCAGCCTTGCGCAGGTGTCGCACCGCGACGGCTGGGAGGCCGCCTGGGCACAGTGGCGGCAGCTGCCGTTGCAGTGCGCTCAATGACCTCTGGCGAAACCCGGGTGGGCGAGGCGAACGCCTGATTCGGTGCGCTGCTGCAGCTAAATTCCCCGTTTTTTCGGCCCCTCTCGCGGGCAAGTTGTTATAGCCTTGCCCTCCTGGCAACAATCGGCCCCGTCGCAATCGATTGATTCGCCTAACATTTCGTTACGTTCCCAGGGTTCGTAACGCTGCCGCCCAAGGCTGCACGGACGCATCTGCGTTCATCCCTCGACATCCCGTGCTACCAGCCCGGGTGCCGTTCCTGCCGGCCACGAGCCGCACCGGATAGAACAAGAAGGATATCCTCGATGGAACAATTTCTCGCTGTACTCTCGGCCATCAGTGGTTTTATCTGGGGCCCGTTTCTGCTCATCCCCCTGCTGCTGCTCACGGGTCTGTACCTGACCATTCGCCTGCGTGGCATCCAGTTTCGCGTGCTCGGCCACGCCTTCTGGTTGGCTTTCGTCAAACGCAAGGAAAAGGGTGACGTACCCGGTGACGTTTCTCACTATCAGGCTCTGGCCACCGCGCTGGCGGCGACCATCGGCGTCGGCAATATCGCCGGGGTGGCGACTGCCATCGGCATCGGTGGCCCGGGCGCGCTGTTCTGGATGTGGATGACCGGCCTGGTCGGCATGGCCACCAAGTACTCCGAAGCCTTGTTGGGCGTGAAGTACCGGGTCACCGATGCCAGGGGCGAGCAGAGTGGCGGGCCGATGTACTACCTGACCCGTGGAGTCGGCGGCACCCTGGGCAAGAGCCTGGGCATCGCCTTCGCGATTTTCGGCGCGATTGCCTCGTTCGGGATCGGCAACATGGTGCAGGCCAACACCGCCGCCCATCAGCTTCATGACACCTGGGGCATCTCGCCGACCGCCACCGGCTTGGTGATGGCCATTGCGACTGCCGTGGTGATCATCGGCGGGATCAAGAGCATCGGGCGTTTCGCCGCGGGCGTGGTGCCGGTGATGATCGTCCTCTACATCATCAGCAACGTCGCCGTGCTGGTGGTGTTCGCCGACCGTCTGCCGGACGCCATCGTACTGGTCTTCACCGATGCGTTCAGTGGCAGCGCGGCGGCCGGTGGTTTCCTTGGCTCCAGCATTATCCTGGCCGTGCAGATGGGCGTGGCGCGGGGCATCTTTTCCAACGAGTCGGGCCTGGGGACCGGTGCCATCGCCGCGGCAGCGGCGAAAACCGACAAGCCGGTGCGCCAGGCCATGGTCTCGATGACCCAGACCTTTCTCGACACCCTGGTAATGGTGACCTTCACCGCCTTTGCGATCATCGTCACCGGCGCCTGGACCCAGGAGGGTCTCAAGGGCGCGCCGATGACCGCCTGGGCGCTGGAGCAGGGCCTCGGCGGCGGTTGGGGTATCTATACGGTGACCATCGGTGTGCTGGTCTATGCCTACACCACCATCCTCGGCTGGTCGTACTACGGCGAGCGCTGCATGGAACGGCTGATGGGCCGCGTCGCGGTGATGCCGTACCGGCTGATCTTCTCGGTGGTGGTGTTCGTCGGAGCGGTAACTTCGCTGGAGGTGGTGTGGACCTTCTCCGACATCGCCAACGGCCTGATGGCGCTGCCCAACCTGATCGGCCTGTTGCTGCTCTCCGGCATCGTGGTCAAGGAAACCCGCGATTACATGAGCCGCAAGAACTGGAAGACCGAGGACTGATTCTCTCCTGTAGGCGCCGGCGGCGTTGACGTTCACGCTGGCGTCGAGGGTGAGAGCGCTTCGCTGGCAAGCCAGCTCCTACGGGGTACCGGTATGTGGCAAGGACCTATTGCCAATGCGGGCTGTGTAGGAGCCGGCTCACCGGCGCTGGCGGCGGTGGAATTCACGCTGACGTCGAGGGTGAGACCGCTTTGCTGGCAAGCCAGCTCCTACGGGGTACCGGTATGCGGCAAGGACCGCTTGCCAAT